>JAITEK010000118.1 GCA_031282085.1 Coriobacteriales bacterium | reverse complement strand
GCAACGGCGTGGTGAGGTCAGCGAGAGCGCCGTCTACCTTGCCGGCAAGTGCGGCCTTCGCAAGGCCGGCGCCAATGGAGGCGGCAAGGTCGGCGACCGTCGCGCCGTCAGTAAGCTCCTTGACGGAGCCATCGGGAAGTTTGATGTTCATGGTTGTGCCCTTATCTCACAGATGCTTATCGGGCGCCGACACCTCGGTGCCTCCCAAGCTTACCGGACTTTTGTGCAGCAGAACGGGCATATCTTCCAGTCGGGATTAAGCGCATGCCCGCAGGTCTTGCATTCGTTCTTCAGCTGTGTACCGCATTTGGGGCATACGAGATACTCCCGTTCGACGGGGTACCCGCATTTCCCACATTCTCCGTACTTCATCAGCTCCCGCTGCTTGAGGGTAAAATCGAGGTCCTGCTCATCACGATCCGAGAGCAGCATCGGCGGCCGGAGCATCGAGTAGGCAAACGCTCCCAAAAATGGCACCAGCGAGATGACGCCCCAAACGATGGGATTGGAGCCGCGCAGATACGAGTCGCGGATAACCCAGACTATCGAGATGAGGTAGAGGACACCAACAACGATGACAACAGCGGTGATGAACTTTTTGACCTCCGGGGTGAGGAACATATTAAAGACTTCAGCAAGATCCATGAAAGGTTCCTTTTCTTCGGCTTCGACGTTTTGAGGACTCTCCATAACGTATAACCGCATAATTCTACCAGAACCCCCGCATCTTGGCACCAAACACTGTTTACCGCACTCACACCTTCTTGGCTGGAGTGGCACCTGTTAAGATAAGGGACGTTACGTTAACGCTCATTATCTTAATGAACTCTTGGGCGAAGGGTCTTACACAAAGGCACTCGCCTCAATCTGGCGTCAACAAACGGTTCATTGAGACGTTCGATAAGAGAGGGCAGCGCATGGATGTGAACAGGCGGGCACAGCTCAAGGAGGCGTACCGGGAGATGACCACCTGGTATGGGGTCGTCAAGCTCACGAATACCGTTACGGACAAGGTGTTTATCGCGTCGTATCCCAACCTCAAGAACAAGGAGCTGGTGCTACGCGCGCAACTCGACGATGGACGTCACCCCAACGCAGCGCTCCAGGCCGACTGGCGCACATTCGGCAGCAACAGCTTCGCCTACGAGGTGCTGGAGCAAAAAGACGCCGCCAAGGTCGAGGACGCCCGCTTCGCCGCCAAGCAACTCGAGAAACACTACCTCCAAACCCTCGAGCCCTACGGCGACCACGGCTACAACAAACCACCCAAATAGCCATTTTGGCGCATGGACCCTTTTCCATTGATAATGGCTTCGTGCCAAGCTCCTAACGGCATTACCCGCCCTCTTGACAAATCGCGCTGCTGGAGGAGAATATACTTAACATTTTTTAAGTATCTCTTGTTCTAAGGAAGGTTACTCATGGCAGAGAATACGTTTGAGATTGTACGTCGGACGCTGGTCGACCAGCTGAATGTCGACGAGGGTGAGATCACCCTCGAAGCCACCATCAATGAGGACCTCGGCGCTGATTCGCTGGATGCCGTAGAGCTTATCATGTCGCTGGAGGAGGAGTTCGGCCTCACCATTGAGGCGGACGCCGCAGAAGGCCTCAAGACCGTGGGCGATGTGGTAACCCTCATCGACTCACTAAAAGCATGACCCCCGAACTTGAACAACTGGCGGTACTCCTCGATACTCACGACCTCACCCGTCTTGAGTACGAGCAGGGCGATTTGCGCATCGTCTTAGAGCGCCAGCCCACGTCGGTAGTGCCGGCGGCGGCGGCGGTGCCAGTTGTCTTGCCCACGTCACTCGTACCGGTTGTTGCCGACCAACTCGGCGGCAACGCCGCGGCGGCGGACACCAACAGCGACTCAGCGCAGCCTTCCTCCCCTCCCGTCGTTACGGTCACGGCCCCCCTGGTGGGGATCGCCTACCGCTCTCGCGAGCCAGGCGCCCCACCATTCGTCGAGCCGGGTCAAACGGTAGAAGAAGGCGATGTAGTCTGTCTCATCGAAGCCATGAAGCTGTTCAACGAGATCGTCGCGCCCGCAGCAGGCGTTATCGACGAAGTGCTCTTTGAGGACGCTGAATTGGCAGAATACGGGGCGCCCCTGGTCACCATCCTGCCAGCCACCGGCTGAAAGTAACGCTGGGGAGGACCCGAGCCCATGCTCAAACGTATTCTTGTCGCTAACCGCGGAGAGATTGCCGCGCGTATACTTCGCGCATGCCGTGAAATGAATATCGAGACCGTAGCCGTCTTCTCCGAGGCCGACCGTGACTCCCTGTTCACCACGCTGGCGACTCAGGCCGTCTGCATAGGCGAGGCCTCCTCAAACGAAAGCTACCTCAACCAGGACGCCATCATCGCAGCGGCGCTCTACACGAATTGCGACGGCATCCATCCCGGGTTCGGCTTCCTCTCGGAGAACGCCGGTTTTGCTGAACGCGTGCGCGACGCAGGGCTGAGTTTTGTCGGCCCGACCCCCGAAGTCATCGCCCTGCTCGGCAACAAAGACGCCGCGCGTTCCCTCATGCACAGCAGCGGGGTGCCCGTGGTCCCCGGCTCAGAGGGCCTGGTAGCAACTGTGACGCAGGCGCGCGAAGCGGCGGAGTGCATCGGTTATCCGGTGCTCATCAAGGCGGCAAGCGGCGGAGGCGGGCGCGGTATGCGCCGGGCCAACAACGCCGAGGAGCTTGAGCGCGTATGGGCCGAGGCAGTTGCCGAGGCAAAGGCCTGCTTTGGCGACGGTTCGGTCTACCTGGAGAAACTCATCGGATCCCCCCGTCACATAGAGGTCCAGATACTCGCCGACACCCACGGCAACTGCCTGCACCTCGGCGAGCGCGATTGCTCGTTGCAGCGCAACCACCAAAAGATGCTTGAGGAGGCCCCTGCAACGGCGCTCACCGATGAGCTGCGCGAACGCATGACCGCCGCCGCACTCAGCGCCGCACGCGCCGCCCATTACACCAACGCCGGCACGGTGGAGTTCATCGTAGACGGCAGCGGCAACTTCTACTTCATCGAGATGAACACCCGCATCCAGGTGGAGCATCCGGTCACCGAGATGGTCACGGGCGTCAACATCGTACGAGAGCAGATACGCATCGCCTCGGGCCTGCCGCTCCAGTTCACCCAGGAGGACATCCGCATACGCGGCCACGCCATCGAGTGCCGCATTAACGCCGAGAATCCCGAGGAGGGCTTCCTCCCCTGCCCCGGCGCCATCGACCACCTGCACCTGCCCAGCGGTTTTGGCATCCGGGTGGACACGGTCATACACCCCGGGTACGTGGTCAGCCCCTTCTACGACTCCATGATCGCCAAGATCGTCGTGCACGGCCGCAACCGCAACGAGGCCATCCTGCGCATGCGCCGCGCCCTGGAGGAGACCCTCATCACCGGCGTCACTACCACCGTGCGACTGCACTACCTGCTCATGTATAACCCCAACTTCATCAGCAATCGCGTCGACACGACCTTTCTCGAGAGCAACCTGGACGAGCTACTCGCCACCGTTAAAAGCGAAAAGGGGCTGTAACGCGCAATGACCACCATCTTCGACATATTCCGCGAGCGCAAAGCCTGGCTTGAGAGGCTCTCCGCCGGGCGCAAGGCAAAACGCCGCGCAACGGGCAAGATAGTCATCAAAAGCCGTATCGATGAGGTGCTCGACCTCAAGACCGGCCGCCGCCTGTTCGCCGACCTCGTCACCAACGACCCCCTCGACTTCCCCGGATATACGGAGAAGATCGCGGAGCTCACCAAACGCAGCGGCTATACCGACGCAGTGCTCTGCAAGACCGGCGCTATCGAGGGCATGCCCGTCATCTGCGTTGAGCTGCTGCCCGAGTTCTTGATGGGGAGCATGGGCATCATCGTGGGCGAAACGGTCACGCGCGCCGCCGAGTACGCCGCCGTGTCCCGCACGCCACTCATCATCTTCTCGGCAAGCGGCGGAGCGCGTATGCAGGAGGGGATGTTCTCGCTCATGCAGATGGCCAAAACCACTGCGGCCCTGCAGCGCCTTGGCGAGAGCGGCGTCTTCTACATCAGCGTGCTCACCCACCCCACCACCGGCGGCGTAACGGCGAGTTTTGCCTCGCTCGGTGACATAATCCTGGCCGAGCCGCAGGCCCTCATCGGCTTTGCGGGGCCGCGCGTCATCGAGCAGACCATCGGCTCAAAGCTGCCCGAGGGCTTTCAGCGCGCCGAATTCCAGCTTGCCCACGGTTTTGTGGATGCGGTGGTTGAGCGTGCCCAGCTGCGCACGACGCTCGCGCACCTGCTCCGCCTGCACCAGGAGGTAGCCGCATGAGCACACTGACGCCTCATCAGCAGGTTGAGTGCGCGCGGCGCGGCGACCGTCCGCATGTACGCGACTTTATCGACGGGCTGTTCACGGACTTCTTCGAGACCTGCGGCGACCGCCTTTACCGCGACGACCACTCGCTCATCTGCGGCGTTGCGCGCTTTGAGGGCAGGCCCGTCACCGTGGCTGGCCATGTGAAGGGCTTAAACATCAACGAGAACATCGCCTGCAACTTCGGCATGCCGCATCCCGAGGGATACCGCAAATTCCAGCGGGCGCTTGCCCAGGCTGAGAAATTCAAGCGCCCCGTCATCACCTTTGTCGACACGCCGGGCGCCTACCCAGGCGCCGAGGCCGAGGAGCGCGGCCAGGGGGAGGCCATCGCGCGCTGCCTGTATGAGCTGAGCCGCGTACCGGTGCCCGTTATCGTGGTCGTGACCGGCGAAGGCGGCAGCGGTGGCGCGCTGGCGCTTGGCGTCGGCGACGAGCTGCTGATGCTTGAGCACGCGGTATTCTCCATCCTCAGCCCCGAGGGCTTTGCAAGCATACTGTGGAAGGACGCCGGTCGCGCGAAAGAAGCGGCGGCACTTATGAAGCTCACGGCAGCGGACCTGCTCAGCTTTAACATGACAGACAGCGTGGTGCCCGAACCAGAGGGCAGCGCCGCCGCCGACCCCCAGGCGGTCATCAACACACTCAAGCCTTACCTGCGCAAGGCCCTCACCCGTCTTTGCGCGCTCGACGCCGACGAACTGCTCGCGCGTCGTTACGAACGTTATCGGAGATTCTAATGACAGATTTTGGCATCCGCATACTCGGCACCGGCAGCGCCGCCCCCGCGAACATCATGACCAACGACGACTTTGCGCACATCGTAGACACGAGCGACGAGTGGATCATCAGCCGCACCGGCATCCGCTCCCGTCGCATCGCCACCGAGGAGACGACCCTCTCGCTGGCGCTGGACGCCGCGCACATGGCGCTGGACAACGCCGGCATAGACCCCCAGCGCATCTCGCTTGTGATCTGCGCAAGCATAACCGCCGAGCAGATGACGCCCGCGCTCTCCTGCTACCTCCAGCGCGACCTCGGCCTGCGCGAGGACCTGCTCGCCTTTGACCTCAACGCGGCTTGCAGCGGCTTTATCTACAGCCTCATAACCGCCCAACGCCTGTTGGACCCAGATGGCGTGGCCCTCGTTGTGGGCAGCGAGACCCTCAGCTCCGTAACCGACTTCACCGACCGCAGCACCTGCGTGCTGTTCGGCGACGGCGCGGGCGCCGTTGTGGTTGAGCGGGCGCCTCTCCCCTTCTTCTGGGCCACCACCGTCTGCGGCGATGACGAGTCGCTTGCGGTGCGCAAATACATCGAGATGGATGGCCCTGCCGTCTTCCGTTTTGCGACCGACGCCCTGTGCAAACGGGTGCAGGAAGTGGTTGACCAGGTCGGGTGCAGCGTTGAGGAGGTCGACCGTTTCATCTGCCACCAGGCCAACGAGCGCATACTCGCCAACGCGGCGAAGCAGCTCAACGTGCCGTTGGAGCGATTCTTTATGAACCTCGCCGACTTTGGCAACACGAGCGCAGCGAGCATCCCGCTTGCGCTCGACGAGGCGATACGCAGCAAACAACTCGAACGCGGGCACAGCGTAGTGCTCGCCGGCTTTGGCGGCGGCCTCACCTCCGGCGCCATCTACCTGGAATATTAGATGATGAGACGGAGGAGTAACGCATGACTGTGAAGATGCTCAATGAACTGTTGAATATCCGCTATCCGCTCATGCAGGGCGGCATGGCGCAGGTGGCGACCGGCGGCTTTGCGGGCGCGGTGAGCGCCGCGGGTGGGTTGGGGATAATCGCGACCGGCGGCTTTAGCACGGCACAACTCCGCGAGCAGATAGCACTCTTGCGGGGGCGCACCGACAAGCCCTTCGGCGTTAACCTCATGCTCATGCACCCCGAAGTCGAGGAGCTGGCCGCCCTCATCGCCGAGGAGCGCGTACCCGTCGTAACAACGGGCGCCGGCGACCCAAGCCGCTATGTCGAGAGTTGGAAGTCCTCCGGCAGCCTCGTCATCCCCGTCATCCCGAGCGTCGCCCTCGCACAGCGCATGGAGCGTGCCGGCGCCGACGCGGTTGTGGCCGAAGGAACGGAAAGCGGCGGCCACGTGGGTGAGCTCACGACGATGGCGCTCGTACCGCAGGTGGTGGACGCGCTGAGCGTCCCCGTTATCGCGGCCGGCGGCATCGCCTCGGGGCGTCAGCTCTGCGCGGCCGTGGCCCTTGGCGCCATCGGGGCGCAGATAGGGACCGTGTTGCTCGCAAGCCCCGAGTGCCCCATCCATGAGAACTACAAACAGGCCGTACTCAACGCGCGCGACACCGGCACCGTGGTAACCGGGCGCGTGAGCGGCACACCGGTGCGCGCCCTCAAGAACCGCATGAGCCGCGAATACCTCAAGCTGGAGGAGAGGCACGCGAGCCGTGAGGAATTCGAGGTGCTCGCGCTCGGCTCCTTGCGCCGGGCCGTTTTTGAGGGCGACGACCGTCGCGGCACCTTTATGTGTGGGCAAGTCGCGGGCATGGTGCGCGAGATACGTCCCGTCGCCGCCATCCTCGCTGATCTGATGGAGGGATACGAGCAAGCGAGAAGGGGGTTACCAACACTATGAGCTGTGCACTTATCACCGGAGCGGGGCGCGGCATCGGGCGCGCCATTGCGCAACAGCTGGCTGCCCAGGGCCACGACGTCGCCATCAACTACGCGGGCAACCAGCAGGCCGCCGAGCAGACCGTAGCGCTTTGCCTTGAGGCCGCGGCCACAGCCGGGCATCCTGCCGTACGCGCACGGGCCTTTCGCGCTGATGTTGCCGACGCGGCTGCCTGCGAACAACTCTACGCCGAGGTGAGTGAGGCGTTTGGCGCCCCCACCATCCTCGTGAACAATGCCGGCATCACGCGCGACAATCTCATGCTGCGCATGCCTGTTGAGGACTTCGACGCGGTTATCGCTACCAACCTGCGGAGCGCCTTTGTGCTCACGAAGCTCGCCTCGCGCGCGATGGTAAAGGCGCGCGGCGGGCGCATCATCAACATCTCAAGCGTGGTGGGGATCACGGGCAACGCCGGACAGGCGAACTATGCGGCAAGCAAGGCCGGGGTTATCGGGCTCACCAAGTCGGCGGCGCGGGAACTTGCCGGGCGGGGGGTGACGGTTAACGCCGTGGCGCCGGGATTCATCAGCACCGATATGACCGCCGTGCTCGACGACAAGACCCGCGAGAGCCTGCAGACAAGCATCCCGCTTAAGCGCCTCGGCGAGCCGGAGGACATAGCGCGGGTAGTGGCGTTTCTCGCAAGTGAGGCTGCCGCGTATGTAACCGGGCAGGTCATCGCCGTAGACGGAGGTATGACGATATGAGCGCAGACGCAGAGACGGATGTCGGCACGGGCACGGGCACGGGCACAAGCGCGGGCACAAGCGCGGGCAACGGCGTGAACACCGCAAACGTCAGGCGGCGCGTAGTCATCACCGGCGTGGGCGCCATCACACCTCTGGGCGCGACGGCACACACGACCTGGGAGGCCATGCGGCGCGGGGTCTGCGGCATTGCGCCGATTCGGTCCTACGACACCGAGGGCCAGGCCGCCAAGCTGGCCGGCGAGGTGGACCCTGACGCGGCGGCGATGGTCAGCCCGGCCGAAGCGCGCAAGATGGACCGCTTCACGCTGCTCGCACTCATCGCGGCGCGCGAGGCCTTCGCAGACAGCGGCATAACGGCTGAAAACACCGCCTTAGACCGCGTTGACGTACTCATCGGCAGCGGCATCGGCGGCCTCTCCACCACGGTGCGCGAGATAGCCCGGGCGCACGAGCGCGGCTTCGACCGGGTCTCACCCTTCTTCATCCCCACGACCATCGCCAATATGGCGGCCGGCCGTGTGGCCATCGACCTGGGCCTCAAGGGGGATTCCTCCTGCACGGTAACCGCCTGCTCGAGCAGCGCCCACGCATTGGGAGAGGCCCTGCGCCACATCCGGCACGGCTATGCCGACGTAGTGCTTGCCGGCGGAGCGGAAGCCTGCGTTATCCCGCTTGCCATGGGCGGCTTCACCGCCATGCAGGCGCTGCACACCGGCTCGGTGGTCGAGCGGGCCTCCATCCCCTTCGACGCCGAACGATCCGGTTTTGTGCTCGGCGAGGGCGCCGGCGCGCTCATCTTGGAGGACTGGGAGCATGCCCACAGACGGGGAGCGCCCATCTACGCCGAGTTGAGCGGCTTCGGCGCGGCCTGCGACGCTTACCACATGACCGCCCCCGACCCCGCCGGTTCGGGCGCGATACGCGCGATGACCCGCGCCGTCGCAGACGCGGGGCTCAAGCTGTCGGACATCGGCTACATCAACGCGCACGGCACCTCAACCCTGCTCAATGATAAGGGTGAGGTGCTTGCCGTTAAGTCGGTATTCGGCGATGGCGGCTGTCCGCCGGTCAGCTCAACCAAGTCCATGACCGGGCATCTCCTCGGCGCGGCGGGCGCTGTTGAGGCGCTCGTCTGCGCGCTTGCGGTGCGCGACGGCTTTATCCCGGCCACTATCAACTACCGCGTGCCCGACCCTGCGTGCGACCTCGACATCGTGCCCAACGTAGGGCGCGAGACGCCCGTCGCACACGCGATGTCCAACTCGCTGGGTTTTGGTGGCCACAACGCAAGCCTCATCGTGTCTCGCTCTCGTCCCTCGTCAAGATGAAAGGAGCCTCACATGGAGTTGAACACCGAGCAGATACAACAGATCCTCCCCCATCGCCCGCCCTTCCTGCTGATTGACCACGTGCTCGACTACGAGCCAGGAGTCTGGGCCAAGGCGCTGAAGCACGTGCGCGCCGAGGAACCGCACTTTGCCGGGCACTTCCCCGGGCAGCCCGTCATGCCCGGCGTCCTCATCCTGGAGGCGCTTGCGCAGACCGGCGGCATCGCGTTACTGAGCGAGGAGGGTAACGAGGGCAGGATTGCCCTGTTCGGCGGTGTGCAGAAGGCTCGCTTCCGCGCGATGGTCGTGCCTGGCGATACGCTTGAGCTTGAGTGTCGGCTTACCCGGCGACGCGGCCCCGTCGGCACCGGTGAGGCAATAGCACGCGTGGCGGGCAAAGTGGCCTGCACCGCCGAGTTGACCTTCGCTCTCCAGTAAGGTAGGTGGGATTGTGACTGCGGAATATACGCTCAAAAACTCGTTTCTGAATGTCTATACCAAGTTCAAGCTGCAATTCTACCGCAAGATATTCGGGCGCTTCGAGACGCGCGAGGCGTCGCTCTCGGCCGTGGAGACCTTCAGCGTGGAGGTCATCAACGCGCTCAACAACCCAACGATAAGCGACTTCGCCCGCTTCGTGAACATCTCACAGGCCAACGCCGCCTACAAGGTACAGAGCCTCATCAAGAAAGGCTACGTGAGAAAAGTGCGTGATGAGAAGGACCGGCGCGAATATCGCCTGCTTCTCACGGAGCGCTTTGACGAGTACAATCGTTTGAACACAGATTACGTGGGCGAAGTGGTCTCCCGTATGGAGAAGCGGTTCTCCTGCGAGGAGCTTAGGATTCTCCAGCATATCCTCGATGTCATAAACGCCGAGCTGATGCCCGAGATTCCAAACGACCCCCTCCGCAGCACGTAGCGCGCAACACACGACCGAAGGAGAGGATTGCCCCTATGCCCGCAAACGAGAAGGCCCGTCAAAAGACTTCATTCAAGGCCCTGCTCAAGAAGCCTTGGTTCATCGGCGGCATCGTCGCGGTTGTTGTCATAGCCGTTGCCGTCACGGCCTTCGCCCTCACGCGACCGGCGCCGGTCGAGCCGCCCGCACCCGAGAAACCAATAGTAATCGACGACACCCCCAAACCACCACCCGAGCCAGCCCCCATCGTCTTCCCCCTCACCGGACTCCCCGCACCGGATAAGGCCGCCACGCTGAACCGCACGCTTTCCGTCAAAATAGAGAACACCCCCGTGGCGCGCCCCCAAACCGGCATCTCAAGCGCCGACGTGGTGTACGAGACCGTCACCGAGGGCGGCATCACACGCCTTAACTGCCTGTTCCAGAGCAGGGTGCCCGAGGAGGTGGGCCCCGTGCGCAGCGCCCGCCTCTCCGACCTGTCAATCGTCCCCGAGTACGACGCGCTGTTCTTCTTCAGCGGCGCCAACCCCTACGTAGAGGGTCAGATAGCAGACGCGGGCCTGCCCAATATGTCGCACGGACAGACGTCGAGCCTGTACTATCGCGTGGATTATCGAGAAGCTCCACACAACCTGTACCTGAGCCTGGCACAGTCCTACGGGGTCGCCACCGAGAAGGGCCTGTCCACAACGCTTGAGACGCCCCGGGGTTTTGAGTTCTCCTCTAACGGCGCCGACGGTACAAACCCCGCATGGGCAACGGCTCCCAGCGCGGCAAACGTCACGCTGGGCTTTAGCGACGCCTACGTCGCCGAATGGGCCTGGGATGCAGAGGCCGGCGCCTACCTGCGCTCGATGGACGGCCCCAGCATCGACGCAGCCACGGACGAGCAGCTCGCAGCCACCAACGTCGTAGTGCTCCGCACAAGCTATGTTCTCTCGCCCGATAACCTGACCCTGTTCATCGACCTCAAGGGCGAGGGAGAGGCAACGCTTTTTGTGGGAGGCAAGCGCCTCGATGGCACGTGGGAGAGCGACGGTACAACGCCGCCGCGCTTTAAGGACGCCTCCGGCAACCCCATCCTCCTCAACCCCGGCACAACCTGGTTTGAGGTTCTGGACCCCGCCTGGAGCATGACCATTTCCTGAGTAAAGCCGCGCAGAAGGGGACGGCTACAACAAGTAACGGAGCCCTTCTCGCATCACATCCCTACCGACGCCGGTCTTGAGCGCGGTTTTGCGGGTATTCCCCCTTGCCCGGTATACAATAGACGCTTGCCTGGGGTACAATGGACGCACTATAACTGCTGAGAACAGCTCCGGGATTACTGCTGTGACGGAGGCTGCGGATTTTAGAAGTTGCTCTCAAAGAAAAATCGACGTAAAATCTTTGTCTGCACAAATGTTATGGTTGTAGTAACATATAGGTAACGGCAAAAGGACGTTGTCGTATCATGCCTGATAACCGGACAACTGTTAGGGGGACACGCATGGCTTCTGCTCCGGTTCGCAGATCTACGAAGAAGACACCCGGCTCTGGACCCAGTTCTCTCCTCGATATACTCACGCGTGGAACTTCGCAGCCTTCGCGAGTCTCACGGTCTGCCTCGCTGCCTCCGACAAAACAGCTTCCCCCCACAACGCAAGACACACCGGCTGCCGTCGGGACAGAATTTACAAAGACCGTCCAAGCCGTCCCCAAATCGCAATCCGCCCAGGCCGCGCAGGTCATCCTTGGGCCGCGTCCCACGTCTGTTGCAAAAACTACTCCAGAACCGGGGCCCGCTGCTCCAGAACCGGGGCCCGTTTTAACCGCTAAGTCTCTTTTGGAGCAAAAACCCGCTCAGAGCACTCTGGGGCCAAAGCCCAGCCAAAGCACTCCTATCGCCGCGAACGCCGCAAAGGCGCAAGACGAGCGGAAGCCGCTGCTTGAGCGGGAATTGCCGCTTGAGCGGGAAAAACCCAAGCAAAAGTCACTGGTTGAACTTGTGACGGCGCCGCAGCCTGAGCGACCCAAGCAGGTCGCGGCCGTGCCGCAAACCAAACAGGCTGAGTCGGTTAAGCAAACTGAGCCAGCCAAGCCAGCCGTGACCGTAACTCGACCCAAGCAGGCTGAACCACAGCCCAGGCCCGCCGAGTTGACCAAGGCCGCCGCAACCAAGCCGCAGCCCAAGCAGGTTGAGCCGGCCAAGCAGACCGTGGTTGAGCGGCCCAGGCAAGCCGAGCAGCCCAAGCAGGTTGAGCGGCCTAAGCCCGCCGAGCCGGTCGAACAAACCGAGGCAAAGCCACAACTTGAGCAGGCCGAACAGACCGAGCAAACCGAACAGAAGCAGCAATCCTTCTCCGCCAACTTCAGCCCGGCAGGCTCACAGTCAAAGCCTGCCAAGCACACACGGAAAAGGCTCTGGGAGACGCCGCTTTTCTACGCTCTGACGGGCGCGGCGCTCCTGATCGTCATAACGTTTGCCCTGCTTGTGGCCTTCGACCCCTTTAAGGGGCCAGCCTCCGTCACCGAGCCGGTCGTCAGGGGCACGTTCACGGACTCCATCAGCGTCAACGGTACCTTGCAGCCTCGCTCCCAGGAAACCGTCACGACCTCACAGACGGGTTCCATCAGCAACATATGGGTTTCCGAGGGCGACATGGTCAGCGAGGGCGACGCGCTGTTTGAGGTTGAGACAAGCCGGGGCCATGAGGACATCACGGCGCCCATCTCGGGTGAGGTTGTGCAACTCGATCTCGTCACCGGCAAAAGCTACGCCGAGCAGAACATGGTTATCATCGCCGATCTGGCCTCCATGGAGGTTGTCCTCGACGTCAACGAGGTAGACATCTCAAAAATCGCCATCGGGCAGACCGCGCAGCTGAGCTTTGACGCCGTTAAAGGCCTGAGCCTCACGGCCACCGTCACCCACATCGCAAAGCTCCCCAACGTGGGAGCCGCAGCGGCGGGGCTGGCCTCCGGCGGCACTGTCGTCACCTATCCCGTGAAGCTCGCGCTTGATGCGGAGGATCCCGCGCTCAGACCCGGCATGTCGGTCAGCGCACACATCACCGTCAGCGAGATTCCCGATGTGCTGCTCGTCAACGCTTTGGCGATACAGGAACTCGATAATTCAACCGTCGTCTACGTGCAGGAGCCAAGGGGCGGCATCGCTGCGGTTGACGTCAATATTATTGCCTCCTCACCCACTCAGGCAGCCGTTGAGGGAGACCTGAGCGAAGGGGAGAACGTATTCATCGACACGTACGAATCGGAACAGGAGGATTACGGGGACCTGTTCACGGTTCGACGGAATTTCAACGGTTAGGGACGGATTAACAGGGGGTAGCTATGAGCGAAGCGAATGCGGTACTTGAAGTTGTGGGGCTCACACGAACCTATCAGAGCAGAGCCGGGGTTACCGAAGCTCTGCGCGGGCTGACGTTCACGATTAAGCGAGGGGAGTTTGTAGCGATTATGGGGCCCTCCGGCTCCGGGAAGTCGACGCTTATGAACATCCTTGGTTGTCTGGATCGCCCCAGCAAAGGACTCTACCTCTTTGAGGGGGTCGACATCCGTTCCTATGATGATGATGAGCTTGCCGACATACGCGCAACGCGCATTGGGTTCATCTTCCAGGCGTTCAATCTCCTGCCGCGCACAACCGTGCTGCGCAATGTCATGTTGCCGTTGAGCTTCACCCATTGCCCTCAGCATGAGTGGGAGGCGCGTGCCAGAAAGGCTCTGCACGCTGTTGACCTGCAAGAATACCTCTACGGTCACCGGAGCAACGAGCTTTCTGGCGGACAGATGCAGCGGGTTGCCATCGCGCGCGCCCTCGTTAACGACCCCGCCCTCATCCTTGCCGATGAGCCTACGGGCAACTTGGACACCGCAACGGGCGCGGTCATACTCGCCACCCTCACGCAGCTCCACGAGCGCGGGCGGACCATCGTACTCATCACCCACGACCCCGAGGTTGCGCGTCGCGCCGACCGCATCCTCCATATCCGCGACGGCCTGCTGGAAAGGACCCCTCACACTGGCGTATTCTCACCTGCCGACAGCAGCACACGTGGCGAAACGGCCTCGGGAAGCGCCGCCTACAGTGGCGTCAGTCTCCCGGCCGTTGCCAGCGTTGCCCTCTCTGCGTAAGGGATTCCTGCGATGATGGCGCTGCGTTACCTGCTCAACGAGACCTGGCTATCTCTAAGCGCCAACAAGATCCGCTCGGCGCTTACCATACTCGGTATCGTTATCGGTATCGCAAGCGTTATCGCCATGACCTCTCTCATCAGCTCCATGGAGGATCTCCTCATGCGGGAGCTGGGCTTGTACCAGGCGCGTATGGTGCAGATACACTCCACCGAGCCGATGAGCCTCGAGGACGCGCAAGCCATTGAGGGCGCGTTCCCGGACTACGAGAGCGTTGGCAGCCTTATGATCGTCACAGCGCAGGTGTCCTCGCAGACCGAGAGCCTCAACACCCAGGTATTCGGGGTCACAGACAACTACGCCTACATCCAGAATATCGACATCGAGCAGGGACGCTTCCTCATCGAGGCGGACGGGACGCAGGCGCTCCAGGTGGCCGTGGTCGGCAAGGGCATCCTGCGCGACCTCTACGGCTCCGAGGACGCCCAGGTGCTGGGCGAGACCTTGCGCGTGGGGCCCAAGGGGGAGGAATACACCATCGTCGGCGTCATCAAGGGCAACGGTACCTCGCGCAACTACAACCGCGTGCTCGTGCCCCTCGACACGCTGCACGTACGCCTGGCCGGCACGCGCACCGTCGACACCGTCTTTGCCCTGGCGCGCGAAGACGTCGACACCGTTGACCTGTCCCGCCGCACACAGTCCTACATGACCAGGACGCTGGAGCATCCCTCCGACACGGTCTACGTCTACTCCATGCAGGAGATGATGGATCAGCTCGACCTCATCGTGACCTCCTTCAGCTTCATGCTCTCTGCCATCGCCGTCATCGCGCTGTTTGTCGGCGGCATCGGCATCATGAATATGATGTTGACGACGGTGAGCGAGCGACGGCGCGAGATCGGCTTGCGGAAATCCCTGGGTGCACACACCTCGACCATTACCCGCCAGTTCCTCCTGGAGGCGGTTACCCTCTCGCTTGTGGGGGGCATCCTGGGCATCTTTTTGGGGCTTGCCGTTGCGGTCGTCCTGGGCCTCACCGCCCGCAGCTTAGGGATAGACATGCCCGTGGCTCCCGAGGTTGGCATCGAATCCATACTCATCGCTGTGGCGATCTGCGTGGCCATCGGCATCGCCTTCGGCTTCTACCCCGCCCGCCATGCCGCCAAACTGGACCCCGTAGAGTCCCTCCGCTACCAATAGCCACTCGTGTGTCGCGTGCCACGCACGCTCCCTGTGATTCGCTCGCTTGCGCTCGCGTTGGACTCTGGGATAAACCCAGAGTGACGGGCGGGTATTTGCCACTCCTGTTATGATGGCGGCTTGCCAACTCGGTACAGTTAGTCTAGACTAACGTCAGCTCGTCATTCCGGCTTTATGCCGGAATCCACCCAGAAACGCCGCGACCGAACACGGCAAAAAGGGGGTACACCATGAGTGAGTTGCAAGGCGTAGCGGACACGCTCTTTATCCCGCTGGAGGCTCGCATATTCGCATCGAGGCGGTTCCCCGAGTATTTCTTTGACGAGAAGGCCCTGGCCCTGGAGCCGCATATCCCCCCTAACAGCATACGGGAGAAGTCCTCCGAGTACTCCCTCATGGCCTCTGTCGCCCGCTACTACAACATGGACGCGATGACGAGAGCCTTCATCGCAAAGCACGGCGCGTGCAACATCGTCAACCTCGGCGTGGGGTTTGAGACGGCGTATTTTCGGTTGAACCAGCCGGATGCGACCTTTTACGAAGTGGACCTGCCCGCTGTGATCGCCGCCAGAAAATCCCTGCTGGGCGAACACACAAACGAGGTACTGATTGGCTGCGACCTGTTCGACCCGGCGTGGATAGCACAGGTCGATGCAACACGCCCGACTTTGCTCATCGCCTCCGGCGTCTTCCAATACTTCACCGAGGAGAAGGTCATCGCGTTCATCCACGCCCTGCAAGATGCCTTCAACACAGCCGAGCTGATATTCGACGCCACAAACGAGACCGGCATCAAGTACACGAACAAGTACGTCCAAAAGACCGGCAACGCCGAGGCGCTGATGTACTTCTACGTCAACGACGGCGCTGCCTTCGCCCAAAAAACCAACACCACCCTGCTCGAGGAGCGGGTCTTCTTCACCGACGCAAGAAAACTACTCGCCAAAAAACTCGGCCTCTACACCCGCATCGCGATGAGGGTAGTCGACAACAAACGCCGAGCCATCCTCCTCCACCTCAAACTCAAGTAACGCCGACAAGCCTACAAGCACGGCGCCATATAAAGCGGGAGGTACGTCATCCCCTTCTCCTCCTTATAATCGCCCGTATGCAGCACATACGGCGTATGCAGTTGCTCGCGGTATCTCTCCCTGAACTTGGTGATTGATGACAGGGTGCATCTTCTGCTGGAATATTAGGTACCTTACTATCTTGACAAGCTGGAGTTGGGGCTTTATTATTAGGTACCGTACTATATGACGGATGAAAGGCTTGCGGCCATGTCTGAGCACTCTACTGCTGATACTGCCATCGCAAACGAACTGTTGGAGCAACTTCAGAAGATTCCCCGCCTTCTGCACAGGGCACACCATGGGGAGAGGCATCACGCGTTCGGAGGTGGAGAACCGTGTAACGAACGCCACTTTGGGCATTGGCATACGCACCGCCATGAACACCATGGGCACCGCGAGCATCACGAGCCCCAGGGGCACCGCGAACCCCAGGGGCACCACGAGCAGCATGGTTTTGCGGATAAAAGGCATCCGGGCGCGCGCAGCCAGGGTCGGCTGCTCCGTTTGCTCCTTGAGCGGGACGGCATCCTCGTAAAAGACATCGTCGAGGAGCTGGACATCCGCCCCTCCTCCGCCAGCGAACTGGTTGCCAAGCTCGAGAAACGCGGCTTTGTGCGCACCGAGACGGACTCCCAGGACAAGCGGGCCAAACGCGTCTACGTCACCGAGAAGACCCACGAGTTCGCCGACCGGATCAAAACCTCCCACAGCGAGGCAGCCGCCGAGATACTCGCCGCCCTCTCTGCGGACGAACAGGAGCAACTACTCACCCTCCTCCGCAAGATCACCGTGTCACTTGAGCAGCGCGCCGAGAAGCATCCCGAGGACAGCGCTTAAAACTTGTTATAATTTTGGGGCCCGGATTTTGAGGATTGAGGATGCCATGAAAAACCGTATCGACCCCACCACGATCTCACTTTACGATCGTTTTCTTGAGATAAACGCCATCGACCCTGCCGTATACAACCAGTACCAGGTCAAACGCGGACTGCGCAACGACGACGGAACCGGCGTTGTTGCCGGGGTGACCAACATCAGCAACGTCCACGGCTACATCCTCTCGGACCACGAGAAGGTGCCGGACGTGGGGGTCTTAACCTACCGCGGCTACAACATAGAGGACTTGTTGAGCGGAACCACCAGCTCAAGCCGCTACTGTTTTGAGGAGATCTGCTACCTCCTCCTCAACGGCGATCTCCCCACGCAGGACCAGCTTGAGCGGTTTATCGCGGCCATCGACTCACAGCGCGAACTGCCGGACGGCTTTACCGCACATTACATCATGCACCCCCCCACCGCCGACCTCATGAACTGCCTGGCGCGTTCGGTGTTGATGCTGTACGCAAACGACCCGCGCGCCGAGGATCGCGCGCCCGACCACGAGATACTCACCGCCATCTCCCTACTCTCGCGTCTGCCGCGCATCAGCGTGCTCGGCTATTACGCAAAACGCGTGGCCTTCTTCAACGAATCGATGATTATGCACCGCTTCATCCCGGGGCAGTCGACAGCAGAGACCATCCTCTCCATGCTGCGGCTGGACCGCTCCTTTACGCCGGAGGAAGCGCGTATGCTCGACATCCTGCTTTGCCTGCACTCCGAACATGGCGGCGGCAACAACTCGACCTTCACCTGCCGCGTACTCACCTCAACCGACACCGACCCCTACTCCACCTACGCGGCGGCTCTCGGCTCGCTCAAGGGCAGCCGACATGGAGGGGCGAACGCCAAGGTGCTCGGCATGCAAAAGGACCTCAAGGAGCAGGTCGCAAACTGGGAGAATGACGATGAGGTCGCCGATTATCTCAGGCGTCTCCTGCAAAAGGAGGCCTTTGACCACGCGGGACTCATCTACGGTATGGGACACGCGGTCTACACGCTCTCGGACCCCCGCGCAACAATCTGTCGCGAGTTTGCCACCCATCTGGCAAGTGGCACCGAGCATGAGGCCGAACTCAACCTGCTCAAGAGCATCGAGCGCCTGGCGCCCGAGGTCATCGCGGAGGTAAAGGGCACCGGCAAGCAGATATGCGCGAACGTGGATATGTACTCCGGCTTTGTCTACTCGATACTCGGTATTCCCGAGGAGCTCATCACACCCCTGTTCGCCTGCGCACGCATGGCCGGCTGGGCAGCCCACCGCTTTGAGGAAATCGTCTCAGGCCGCCGCATCATCCGCCCCGCCTACAAGTCCGCCCACAAGGCCCGCACGTATTTGCCCATCAACCAGCGAGGATAACGCGGAGACGGGGGACAGGTTGCCCTGTCCCAACCCCCGCTCCGGCTCCGCGTTTACCCTGTGTTTACCTGGGTGCGGTATACTGCCTGCACGTAATCAACCGGGGATTTGAGAAGGCAGCAGCATGGCAAGCATCCTCATCATCGACGATGACCCTTACCTCCGCGAGCTGGTGGGCGCAATCCTTGCGGGCGAAGGTCATGTCATCCGGGAGGCGACCGACGGGCGCGCAGCCTTTGAACTGCTCGGCTCCGAGAAGATCGACCTGTGCGTTGTTGACGTGATGATGCCGAAGATGGACGGTTTTGAGTTCTGCCAGACGGCGCGGCGCTACTATGAGGACCTGCCGCTACTCATGCTCACCGCCAAAGGCCAGTTGAGGGACAAGGTGCAGGGTTTCTCGGCTGGCGCCGACGACTACCTCGTAAAACCCTTTGAGGCTCCCGAGTTGGTCGCCCGCGTAAAATCCCTGCTCAGACGCTATCACAAGGTCGCCGCGTTCACCGTGTGGGCGGGCAAGGTGCTGCTCGACCGCAACAGTTACACCATCACCGTCAGCGGTGAGCGAGGCAAGCTGCCCCTCAAGGAATTTGAGTTGCTCTTTACGCTGGCGAGCCTGCCGGGCAGAACCCTCACGCGCGCGCAACTGCTCGATGAGGTCTGGGGCTTTGATTTTGAGGGGAACGAGCGCACCCTCGACGTACACATCAACCGC
>JAITEK010000081.1 GCA_031282085.1 Coriobacteriales bacterium | reverse complement strand
CGTGAAGGCCACGAGCGGAGAGCCGCTCCACTTCCACACGGTCGCCATCCATAGCGCCGCGCATACGGCTTCGCGGGATGAAGTACTCCCCTTCAGGAGTCTCAACAAACCCAGCGCCTTTTCGCGTAACGCGGATGATGCCCGTACTTATCCTGCGGTTATGACGCGACCTTCCGCGGCTTTTGTGAGACATACGCGGACGCTCACGTATTCGGAGACGCGAGCACGGCCTCAAGCGCCGCGTCGAGTTGCAGGTCCACACCCTGCTCATAACGGTAGTCGCTACTCGTGAGGTGATTGCTCAGATTGGCGCCGTCTTTTGGGGTATCCGTACCCGCGCCCTCGTCTTCGTTCGCCTGCCCCTCCTGGCCCGAGGCGCCGCTGGGCGATACGACCACATCCGGCGTGATGCCCACGCCGTCGAGGACCGTCCCGTTGGGGCTCAGGTAATGGGCGATCGTGTATTTGAGCGCGGCGCCCCAGCTGAGTTTGCGGATGTCCTGGACCGTGCCCTTGCCATAGGTGAGTTCGCCGACGATGGTCGCACGGCCGTGGTCCTTGAGCGCGGCGGCAACCAGCTCGGAAGCAGAGGCCGAACCCCCGTTCACCAACACGGCAAGCGGTTTGCCCGTAACGGTCTTGCCGCTGACCTTCTTGCTGACGATGCCTCCGCGATCCTCGATCTGAACGACCACACCCGACGGCACGAACAGCGAGGTGATGTCGATGGCCTGGCTGAGGTAGCCGCCGGGATTGCCACGCAGGTCGAGGACGAAGGACTGAGCGCCCCTGTCCTCAAGACCGAGCAGGGCCTCACTCAGCTCGCTGGCGCTGTGAGTGTTGAAGCGGCGCAGGTAGACGTAGCCAACGGCCTGGCCGTCGCGCTCGATGAGATGCGGGACGATGGTGGGGATGTTCACTTCGCGCAGGACGAGCACCGTCTCGCGTTCCTCCTCACCATGGCGCCACGTGAGCGTGACCTCCTCCCCCAACGGGCGGCGGATGGCCTCGGTCGCCTCCTCAAGCGTCCAATCGCGGCGCTGCCCGTCGATTGCCAGCAGCACGTCGCCGATGACGACGCCCGCCTCGGCAGCAGGAGAACCTTCATAGACCTCCAGGACCGTGATTGCACCATCCACCAACGAGAGCACGACTCCGATGCCCGAATACTCACCCTCTGAGCTGCGCAGATATTCAGCATATTCCTCGGGAGTGTAATACTGGGCGTAGGCGTCGCCGCTCGTGGCGATGAGCGCGCGGATGGCCTCGGTTGTCGCGGTGTCCACGTCGCCTTGCGTGTAGCGATACAGCGAATCGGCGTCGAGCAGACCCGCGACCTCCTCAAGGCGGGCGGAGAGTTGGATGGTGGAGACCTCGTCGGTGGCGTTTGCGGCGCCCTGGGTCAAAGATGGTTTGAGGCCAGCGAGATCGGCCACGTCCAAAACGCCGAAGGAGACCGCCAGATTACCCGCGAGGAAGACGAGGATGACGAGGGGGACGGCGAGCAGAAGTACGCGCCAATGGCCCCGCCGCCTGCCGGACGACTTGCCCGGCGCATGACGCCCATCGGCGCCGTGCGCTACCGATGGGGCGTTTTGGGGCTCGGCGTCGCCTTCGTGCAAAGGCGCCACAGGCTCACCCATGACCTACCTCACCCACGTACTACACCTTGAGATAACGGCGCATCGCCCAGAAGGAGCCAAAGAGGCCGATGATGAAACCGATAGCCAAAAGAGCAAGGTAGATGATCCAAAGCAGCGAGGCGATGTCGGGCAGCCACGCCAGCATGTTGTCCGTTTGGGTTTGCTTGAACAGGTAGTTGGCCGCAAGCGAGATAGCGCCGATGGCCAAGCCAGCGCCGACGAGCGCCTGAAGCGCCCCTTCCATGAGGAAGGGCCCACGGATAAAGCCATTGGAGGCGCCGACGAGACGCATGATGGCGATCTCCTTGCGCCGCGCGAGGATGGCCAGCCGTATGGTGTTGTTGATGAAGATGAGCGCAACGAACACCAGCAGCAGCACCAGCCCCAGGCAGACGATACGGATGATCCGCGCCACCTGGATGAGCTTATCGACAATGGACTGGCCGTACTTGACGGATTGCTCCGGGCTCTCAGGATTCTCTACCACCAGCAGGAAGGTATCGGTCGCTTTAACCGCATCGACGACCTGCTGTATCTTCTCGGGGTCGTTGAGGGATATTTGGAACTTGGCTGGCAGGGGGTTGCCGTCGAGCACCTCCGCAATCGCCGCCGTTGAGGATTGCTCCTTGAATATCTCAAGCGCCTCCTCTTTGCTCACATAGACGACCTGGCTCACCTCGGGCAGGGAGTTCACATAGTCCTCGAAGGTGCTGACGTCCGACTCAAGTGCGTTGTCGTTGAGGAACACCTCGATGGACAAGTTGCTCTCGACCTCCTCCACCAACTGATTAATGATAAGCGAGAGCACCATGAACACGCCTATGACCAGCAGGGACAGAAAGATGGTAACTATAGCGCCGAGTGCGGTCGAGAAGTTCTTCTTCGAGTTGCCGAGGGCCTCTCGGATGAAATAGGCAAAACTACGCATCGAGACCGTACACCCCCTTATCCTGATCGCGGACGAGATAGCCGTTCTCCAACGCCACCACCCGCTTACGCAGGGAATCGACCATTTCGCGGTCGTGCGTGGCGACGAGTATCGTCGTGCCGGTGCGGTTGATACGGTCGAGCAGACGCATGATGCCGAGCGAGGTCTGCGGGTCGAGGTTGCCCGTCGGCTCGTCGCAGATGAGCAGCGGCGGGCGGTTGACGATGGCGCGCGCGATGGAGACGCGCTGCTGCTCGCCGCCGGAGAGCTGATCGGGGTACTGGTCGAGCTTATCCTCAAGCCCTACGAGCCTCAAGACCTCGGGCACCTGCGTGCGAACGATGTGCTTGGATTTGCCGATGACCTCCAGCGCGAAGGCCACGTTCTCAAACGCGGTCTTGTTGGGCAGCAGCTTGAAGTCCTGGAACACGCAGCCGATGTTGCGGCGCAGATACGGGACGCGCCAGTTGCGCATACGGACGACGTCCTCGCCCGCAACGGTAAGCCGCCCCCGTGACGCGAGAATCTCGCGGTTGATGAGGCGGATGAAGGTCGATTTGCCGCTGCCCGAGTGACCGACGAGGAAGATGAACTCCCCGGCGAATATCCGCAGCGAGATATTGTTGAGCGCCGGTTTGTCGGGCTGGGCGGGATAGATCTTGGATATGCCCTCGAACACGATGACCGGCACGCCGCCAGCCGTTTGATGCCCCGCCGCGGGGGAAGCGCCCCTGGAGGGATGCTGCCGTATGTCGGGGATGTCGCCGGGAGCGGGGACCCTGCGCGCGTCCTGCGCGGTTTCGGCCGATGCCGCGGGCGCAGAAGCGGTGGCTGCCGCCGCGGGAGCGGCTGCGGGAGCAGCCTGCGTGGCGACCAAGGGTGTGGGAGCGGGTGACGGGGTAAGCGCCGCCTGGCGAGCGACCGCGGAAGACGCGGTATCGGAGGCGGCAAGCGCGGCCGCCGCAAGACCAACACCGCTGGCGACCTGCGCCGAAGATGAAGGCGCGGAAGTCCTTTGCGCGGGAACGGTAAGGGATGGCACAGCAATCACGGGCTTGTGCTGCTCCGATCCTGCCGGCTGCCCGGCAGAGGTGGACGATACGGCTGTTTGGGAGAGCAACTCCTCAACAATCCGCGAAGTGGCAGCCTCGTGTGCCCTTCGTACTTCTTCTCCCCCATCCCCAGAAGATGCTCCTCCGGGTATGAGGATAGGGTTAGACTGTGCGGGGTATCTCACACCGCCCTGGCCTTGCGCCTGGTTGTCGTCTGCCACGTTAACTCCGTTCATTTAATCAACAGTTCGTGCGGGAGCTGGCTTCCTCCTACCGCCGCCGCTTCGCCCGGGCCTGTCCCTTCCCTTTGAACCCGCGTCAGTATAGAGCCTCTCTAGGCGGGCACTATTGTACCACAAGCTCGTAAATTGCCTGCGCATCAAGGCCATACTCGCGGAAAAGCTCGTCGAATCCGCCCGAAGTGCCAAAGCGGTCCTGTACGCCGATGCGGCCCAGCGGTTTGCGCAGGACGTCGGGATGCTCGGCAAGCACCTCGGCGACCGCCGCTCCCAGGCCCCCTATCACCGAGTGCTCCTCGGCGGTTATCACGAAACCGGTCTTGCTCGCCGAGCGCAGGATGGTCTTCGCGTCGAGGGGCTTGAGGGAGAATACGTCGATGACCTCGGCCTGTATGCCTTTCTCGGCAGCAAGTCGCTCGGCCGCCTCCAGGGCCAGCGGCACCTCTATGCCGCAGGCAACGATGGTCACATCGTCGCCGGAGCGCAGCACGCGGGCGCTGCCGAGCGCAAAACCCTCGGCGTCGGGGTATATCTGCGGCACGTTCGAGCGGCCCATACGGATATAGAATGGCCCGGGCGTGCGTGCGGCTATGCGGATGGCCGCCTTCGCCGACAGGTAGTCAGCGGGTACCAGCACGCGCATGTTGGGGAGCACGCGCATGAGCGCGAGGTCCTCTATCATCTGATGGCTGCCGCCGTCGGGGCCCACGCTGATGCCCGAGTGAGTGGGGGCGATCTTCACGTCGAGGCCCGCGTAGCAGACGGTGTTACGTATCTGGTCGTAGACGCGCCCGGTGCCGAACACCGCGAACGAGCCGGTGAACACCGTCTTGCCCGTGAGTGAGAGACCGGCGGCTACGCCGATCATGTTCTGTTCGGCGATGCCTACGTTGATGTGACGGGCGGCACTCGCCTCTCTGAGTTTTGCGCTCGTCGTTGAGCCGGCGAGGTCCGCGTCGACCGCGTAGACATCGACACCTTCCGCCAAAAGCTCAACGAGGGTCTCGCCATAGGCGGCGCGGGTTGCCTTCTTCTCGCTCATAAGCGCACCTCCTCACGCGCGGCGCCAACAGGTGGCTCGGTAGCCGCTTTGGCGTCCGTCTCAAGTTCGGCGAGGGCGCGGTCGCATTGCTCGTCGCTCGGCGCCTTGCCATGCCAGCCGCACTGGTTCTCCATGAAGCTCACGCCCTTGCCCTTTACGGTGTGGGCGACAACGACAACGGGGCCGTCGGTGTGGGCGCTTGCCTCGTCGAAGGCCTGCTTGAGCTGGGTGATGTTGTGCCCGTCTACCTCAAGCGCCCTCCACCCAAAGGCCGTGAACTTGGCGGAGATGTCGCCGAGGCCGACCACGTCCTCAAGCGCTCCGTCTATCTGGAGGTTGTTGTTATCTACGATGGCTACCAGGTTGCCGAGGCGCTGATGCGCGGCGAACATGGCCGCCTCCCATACCTGGCCCTCCTGTAGCTCGCCGTCGCCGAGGAGTACGAATACCTGTTGGGCGCTGGGGCTGACGGGGTCGCCGGGGACGCGCTCGTCCTGCTCGTCCTGCTCGCTTTGCCCACTTACCGCAAGCCCGTAGGCCATACCGGCCGCGATGGAAAGCCCTTGGCCAAGCGAGCCGGTCGCGACCTCCACGCCGGGCAGCTTACGGGAATCGGGATGTCCCTGCAAACGAGAGCCGAAGCTGCGCAGAGTCGCGAGCTCGCTCACCTCGAAGTAGCCCGCGTGTGCGAGCGCGGCATAGAGCACGGGCGCCGCGTGGCCCTTGCTCAAAATGAAGCGGTCGCGCCTCTCCCAGGTGGGTTCACTGGGTCGGTGCCGCACTACCTCACCAAAATACAGCACGGCGAGGATGTCCGTTGCCGAAAGCGATCCTCCCGGGTGTCCGCTGCCTGCCAGCGCTATCATCTTGAGGATGTCGCGGCGCATGGCGGCAGCCCTGCGTTCTATCTCCGTCGCATCAAAACCCATGTGTCTCATGCCCCTTCCTGTCGGTGTCCGTAACGTGTGTGCTCACTACCCTACCGCCTCGTCGCCGATGGCCTTCATACGGAGGAAGGCCACAATGAACGCGTCTATGTCTCCGTCGAGTACGGCGTCAACGTTGCCCGTCTCCACGCCGGTGCGCACGTCTTTTACCATCTGATAGGGGTAGAGCACGTAGTTGCGTATCTGGTTGCCCCAGCTTGCCTCGTGGCGGGGGCCGCGCAGCTCCTCCAGCTCGGCCTCGCGCTTGGCCTGCTC
>JAITEK010000005.1 GCA_031282085.1 Coriobacteriales bacterium | reverse complement strand
CGTCGCCCTGCTCACCGGTGCCGAACAGGGCGCTTACGGTCTCGGCCGCACCGACACGGTAGCCTTCCCGCCCATCCCCTCGCGGTAAACCGCTCGTCATTCTGGGCTTGTCACAGAATCCATCTGGCGGCGGTAGCCGCCGGACTCACGATCGTCTGTCGCGCTGTCGCCCAGTCGTCTGTCGCGCTGCGCGCTCCCTAAGCGTCGTCCGCTACCGCGTGCGACTGGATTCCGGCATAAAGCCGGAATGACGTACGGAAAACCCGTCTGTCACTCAGCCGCGTACGCGCTGGTAGATGAGGCGCAGGCCCTCGAGGGTCAAATCGTCGTTCACCACGTTGATGGTCTCGGACAGGCCGACCACGCGGGAGGACAGGCCGCCGGTGGCGATAACGGTTGCCGGGTAGCCCAACTCGGCGACGATGCGCCGGATAAGTCCGTCGATGCGGTCTATCTCTCCATAGGTGAGCCCGGACTGCACCGCCTCCCGGGTGCTGGTGCCGATGACGGCAGGCGGCACCTCGATGCTCGTCTTGGCGAGCCGTGCGGCGGCGGAGAACAGTGCTTCTGCCGAGGTCACAAGCCCGGGCGCTATCACGCCGCCCACAAAGGCCCCCTCCTTATCGATGACCTCTATATTGGTTGCCGTGCCAAAATCCACAACGATGCACGGCGCTCCGTACAACTCAACAGCCGCAACCGCGTCTGCCAGGCGGTCAGCGCCTATCTCAGTGGGGTTCGCGTAGGCCAACGCGATCCCCATATCGAGGCTGCTGTTGAGGATGAGCGGCTCGCTTTGCGTGTGGCGCGCCGCCACAAGCCGCCACTGTTCGGTGAGCGGGGGCACAACCGAGGCGATTCCCACCTCGGTGACAAGGTCGCATTCAAACCCCTTGAGCGTAAAGAGCGCACGGACGCGCACGTCGAGCTCGTCGGCGGTATCGGTCGTGACGGTCGCCACACGCCAGTGCGCGAGCAACCGCTCGCCCTCGTAGAGCCCGAGCACAGTCTGAGTGTTTCCAACATCAACTGCCAGTAACATGAGCACTCCTTGAATCTAACGACACGCTAACGCTCAACATTGTAGCGCAAGAGCATGGTATCATTCTGTTAATTGATAGCACGCCATGCCCGCACCGATGGCCGGACCGGCGTTATGCAGCGGATTGAGAGGGATACCGATGAGTGAAGCCCCTGCACGTATTCTCGTTGTTGATGACGAGCCATCTATCACCGAAGTGGTGAGTTACAACCTGCGCAAGGAAGGCTACGATGTCCAAGTCGCCGCCGACGGTGCGACGGCGGTTAATTTTGTGAACACGAGCCCCTTCGACCTTGTAATCCTCGATGTCATGCTTCCCAAGATGGACGGCTATGAGGTGCTGCGGCACATCCGTGCGAACCATACCGTGCCGGTACTCTTTCTCTCCGCCCGCGACACGGAGCTCGATAAGGTTGTTGGTCTTGAGATCGGCGGCGATGATTACCTCGCCAAACCCTTTGGCGTGCGGGAGTTGATTGCGCGCGTTAAGGCCCTGCTGCGCCGTACGGCTCAACAGGAGAATGCCAGTGCGGCTACTGAGTACATCGAGGTTATCGAGGTCTCGGGCATCACGCTCGACGAGGGTACGCATATGGCCGTTGGCCCCAGCGGCGCCATCGACCTCACCCCGCGCGAGTTTGAGCTGCTGGCCGCTCTCATGCGCCACGCCGGCAAGGTTTTAAGCCGCGACCAGCTGCTTCGCGACGCCTGGGGTTGGGAATACCTTGTGGAGACCAAGACCGTGGACACGCACGTCAAGCGGTTGCGCGATAAGCTCGAGGCCGCCAAGGTCGACCCGGGGCTCATCGAGACCGTACGTGGCTACGGGTATCGCTTCAAACTCGCTTAGGCTGGTCTGAGCCGTGCAATACCACGCGCTGCGCATACTCCTGGCAACGGTAAGTGCGCTCAGCACCCTGGTGTTCTCGCTCGTTCTGGCGATTATCATCATCATCGATCCGCGCATCACCTATTGGCTGCTTGTGCTTGCGGTGCCGTTCTCCGTATTCGCGTTCTTTATCGCGATGTGGCTCTCGAGCATACTCCTGTTGCCGCTTGGAAACCTTGTGGCAAAGGCCCGGCGGCTTGCCTCCGGCGACCTGTCCGTGAAGTTCTCCGACGAGGTTTCCCGTTCCGCTCCGTTTGCGATGCGCGAGCTGAGCGAGGTGCTCGACAAGGTGAGTCTGCGTGTGCGCTCCAGCATGGCCGAGGTGGCTGCGGAAAGTAAGCGGCAGGGGCAGTTCGTCTCGGACGTCTCCCACGAGATACGCACGCCGCTGACGGCTATCCGCGGGGCAGCCGAGACGCTGATGGATGAGGACATCCCCTACGGCGACCGCCAACGCTTCTGCGAGACCATCATCCACGAGAGCGAGCGCCTCACCCGCCTGGCCAATGACCTGCTCACGCTCCAGCGTATAGAGGGCGACGGCGAGATCAAACTCAGGCGTGTTGACCTGCACGGTATCGTGGAGTACGCCGCGGCGATGCTGGAACCGCTGCTCGACGAGCGCAAGACCATCCTCACGATCTCGGGGGAGGCGCCTGACGTGCTCGGCGACCCCGACCGCTTGCAACAGGTGGTGCAGAACCTCATCGACAATGCCAGTCGTTTTGTTGGCGAGGGCGGGCGTATCCACGTGGAGCTCTCCGGCATACGGGAGCACAGCGTGATAACCGTCTCAGACGACGGCCCCGGCTTTGGCGACATCGACCCCGCGCGCCTGTTCGACCGCTTCTATCGCGGCGACCCGAGCCGCGCGCGGACTACCGGCGGCATCGGTCTGGGGCTGACCATCGTAAAGGCTATCGTGACGGCCCACGAGGGCACGGTCGAGGCCGTTAACCTCCCCGGCGGCGGCGCCTGCTTCATCGTAGCCATCCCCTCACTCCCACCTCGCAAGAACTGACCGCGCGCCGCGGCAACCGTGTGTCGCGGCAACCGTGGGACAGGGGGACGGGGCAACTGTCCCACCTGGTGAGGCTGTTGTTGCCTTGAGAGTGTATCGTCGTGTGGGACAGTTGCCCCGTCCCCCTGTCCCACCCCTGTCCCACCCGTTGGCAACCGCGAAAAGGCTGGCGCCGCAAGCGTCTTGGAGGGCGCGGGTGTATACTTTTCCTTGTGCCCGACGTGATGGGGCTCACCGGGGACATCGGGAAGACAGCCGTCCTGTTGGACGGGGTCATCAGGAGAGAAAGGGACAACACATGGACAGGGAAGAGAACGTAGAAATCAACGAGGAGTACGACAAGAGTGACGAACAGGGGACCGGGAGCTTCTTAGACAGAAGGTCGTTCATCAAGGGTGGAGCGGTTGTCATGGCGACTGCCGCTGTCGCCGGTGGCCTGGTTGCGTGTTCGGGTGGCGAGGGAGGTGGCGGCGCGGTGGTGCCAAAGGGCACGTTGGCTGCCGATGGCGTCTACACCGAGTCCGCCCAGGGCCGCAACGGCCAGGTTGAGACGCAGACCACCATCTCTGGCGGTGCTATCACCAAGGTCGAGGTGACCAAACACCAGGAGACCGACGTCTTCGGTGGCGTGGCGATCGAGCCGCTCTGTGCCGACATCGTCGCCGCTAACTCGTACGGCGTCGATTCCGTCGCCGGAGCAACATGGACCTCTGCGGCCATCAAGAACGGCGTTGCCGCGGCAAT
>JAITEK010000110.1 GCA_031282085.1 Coriobacteriales bacterium | reverse complement strand
GGGCAACTACTCGGCATCGAGCCGCCCTTCCTCGGCGACTACGTAAGCGCCGTCATCAGCGAGATGGGTGGCCCCTATCCCGAGCTGCGGGAGAACCAGCGGCTCATCGAGCGCATCGTACACGCGGAAGAGGAGCGCTTCAACCAGACGCTACGCTCCGGGCAGAACTACCTCGACGCGCATCTTGCCGAGCTGGCCGACGAGGATACGCCGCGTCTGTCCGGCACGGCGGCTTTTGAGCTGCACGACCGCTACGGGTTCCCCATCGACCTGACGGTTGAGATCGCGGCCGAGCAGGGTGTCGAGGTGGACCGCGAGGGTTTTGAGACCCACATGGCCGAGCAACGCGCCCGCGCCCGCGCCGCCGCGAAGGACGACGCCTGGGGCACCATCGGCGGCGTGTTCAGCGAGCTTTTGAGCGAGACGGGCCCCACGCGGTTTGTGGGCTACACCGAACGGCAGCTTGAGGCCCGGGTGCTTGCCCTTGTGGTGCAGCGCCGCGACGGCGAGGACGGCTACCAGCGGGTCGAGAGCATACGCGATGGGCAGAAGGCCCAGGTCATCCTCGATGTCACTCCGTTCTACGGGGAGATGGGCGGGCAGGTTGGCGACACCGGCGTGCTTGAGTCGTCCACGGCGGTATTCACGGTTGAGGACACCAAGGTCCACGAGAAGGCCATCTACGCCCACATCGGGCACATCGACGGAGTGCTTTCCGTCGGCGACACCGTGCGCGCCTCCATCGACACCATGCGCCGCGAGCGCATCGAGCGCAACCACACGGCCACGCACCTGCTGCATCACGCCCTGCGCGAGATACTCGGCGAGCACGTCAAGCAGGCAGGCTCCCTGGTCGCCCCCGACCGTCTGCGCTTCGACTTTACGCACTTTGAGGCGGTAACGCCCCAGCAGATCGCCGAGATAGAGCAGGCCGTCAACATCCTCATCATGGAGGACGGACACGTGAGCTCCTACGAGACCTCGCTTGACGACGCGCGAGAAAACGGCGTCACGGCGCTGTTCGGCGAAAAATATGGTGAGAAGGTGCGCGTGCTCGAGGCCGGCTCCGCGTCGCGGGAGCTGTGCGGCGGTACGCACGTGCGCCATACGGCACAGATCGGCTTCCTCAAGATAGTGAACGAGTCCTCCGTCGGGGCCAACCTGCGCCGCATCGAGGCCATCACGAGCTTTGACGCGCTGGAGTACGTCAACCGTGTGGAAAGCGAGTTGCGCACGGTTGCCGCTGCCCTCAAGGTGCGTCCTCTTGAGACGGCGGCCAAAGTCGACGCGGTGCTCGGGCGCGTCGTGGAGCTTGAGGGCGAGTTGCGCCAACACCGCCTCACCTCGGCCGTCGATGATATAGAGGCGCTGGTTAAGGGGGCTGTAGACGTGGGTTACCGCCTCATCATCGCGCGATCGGACGGGCACGTGGTTGAGGGTCTGAGAAGCATATGGGACCTCATCCGCGCCCAGGTGGGCGATGGCAAAGTGGCGGTTGTATTGGGAGGGCTTACGCCCGCGGGCAGCCCCTTGCTGCTCGCCGCGGGCACGCCCGCCGCCGTTGAAGCCGGTTTTGACGCCGGCGCGCTCATCAAGGAGATAGCTCCTTTCATCAAGGGCGGCGGCGGCGGAAAACCCGCCATGGCCCAGGCTGGCGGCAAGGATGCTGAGGGGATTGACGCCGCGTTGGACCGCGCCCGCGATGTTTTAACGGGTCTTGGGCAATAAAGGAGTCAGAAGTTCTCGTTATGATGCCCTCTAATCCGTTATACTACTGAGGTTGAGGAATTTTGCGAAGGGATTAAGGGGCTACGCGCTGACAGGGAGGCTAGGGGTAGCATGCCGCGCGTGAACCCGTCGATCCAGAAAGAGGTAGTTTCATGGCTACAAGAAAACACGCCCTCCTTCTGTTCTCCCGGCCACCTGTACCGGGGCTGGTAAAGACACGTTTGACGAGGGAAAAGGATGGCCCGTTTTCGCCGGACGAGGCAGCGGAGATCTATCGTCGGAGCATGTTCGATGTCGCCGAGCTTTGCTGTCTTGCGCTGCATGAGCTTGAGGTGGAGAACATCGCCGAGCGTTCGGCGGACTCAAATGCCGATGAACACAGTTACTCCTTCTTCATCTCGACCACGCCGGAGGAGAACAAAGAGGTCATGCGCAAGACCTTTGAGGAGATTGGGCAATGGCCGCGCGAGTTCACCTATATCGCGGATGAGGGCGAGACCTTCGACGATCACTTCGATAGCGCCTTCAAGCAGATATTCGACGAGGAGTTCGACAGCATCCTCAGCATAGGGGCCGACATTCCCCTGTTGCCGCGCGAGCACGTGGTCAACGGCTTCCGCTGGTTGCGTTACTTCCTTGAGACCAGCGAGAAGGGCGGCGTCATACAGGCGCCGAACCAGGAAGTAGGGGTCAGCCTCATCGGATGGACACGGGGCACAGAGATCGACCATCAGGGTGTGTACTCCAACACCGATGGACGTCCCGCGCTCGACGCCTATGTCGAGAAGGCGAAGGAGAAGGAGATACCGCTCGCCACGATGGCGCCCGTAGCGGCCATCGGTGACGTGAGCGATTTCGCCCATGCGACCTCACTTGCCCGCGCCGCGAGCTATAGCAAGGAGTTCCAGCCCGACCTGTACGTCCCCGAGCGCTTCCTCGCCTGGGTCGACTGGCGCGGCATCCGAGTAGGGGCGCCCCCCAGCGAGGCCTAGCTCCCGCCGCCACGCCCTAATATCACTTCCACGCGCTACGCAGCCCTCTCCTTCGAGAGGGCTGCTGTCGTTCCCAACCACATCCCGATGTCATTCCCTCGCCTCACGCGGGAATCTTTGCAAGCGCAAACTCGCAACTCCACTCGGAGAGCGCGCTTTGCGCGCGCTATGCGATTACATGAGGAAGGGTACGGGGTTAACGGCTGAGCCGTTTATCTCTACCTGGAAGTGCAGGTGTGCGCCGAAGGAGTTGCCGGTGTCGCCTACTGCGGCTATCGTCTCGCCCGCGTCGACTCTCTGCCCGGCGTTGACGTAGAGGGCTGAGGCGTGCATGTACTTGGTCACCAGGCCGCTGCCGTGTGAGATAACGACCCAATTGCCCGCGGAGGGGCTGTAACCGGATATGATGACCGTGCCGCCGACCGCCGCGTAGATGGGGGTGCCGGTGGGAGCCGCGAGGTCAAGCCCCATGTGGAACGAGTTGTCAAAGTCGCGCCAACCGAAGCCCGATGAGATGCTGCCCGAGGGGCAGGGGTGCACGAACTTGGGAAACGCGGCAATCTGCTCAGGAGTCACGCCTCCGGTGTTGATGGCCGCTGCCGCGGCTGCCAGGCGGGCCGCTTCCGCCGCCGCTTCCTCCTGCGCGAGCAGTTCGGCGGCCTCCTCGTTAAGGCGCGCTATCTCCGCCTGCATATCAATCGACTTCTGCTCCAAGTCGGCTTTGAGCGCGGCAATCTCATCCTTCTTACCCGCGGCGATGCGCTCCTGCTCGGCGTAGATCTGGTGTGCGCTCTCCGCCTCGGACCGCGCGTTCTTGGAGTCCCGTGTAAGTTGGGCATCCCGCGCGTTGAGGCGGTCGATCATGTCCAGAGATGAGATGAACTCCGAGAAGGAACTCGCACCGAAGAGCACGTCGAGGTAGCTGATAGTCCCGTTGCGGTAGGTCTCTACAGCCCGGTCGCCGAGCTGCTTTTGGAGTGCGGCGGTACGCGCGATGGCCTCCTCCTCACGCACCTTTGCATCCTCCATCTGCCGGAGAGCTGCTTCCTGAGCAGCGGTTGCGTCCTCAAGATTGGCCGCGATCTGATCAAGTTCGGTTTGCAGGGCGTCAAGCTGTTTGACCATCTCGTCGGCTTCTGCCTGTTTCTCAGCCGAGGTGACCGCGTAGGTAGCGGTAGGCGCAATGGGAACAAGCGAGCATATCAGCATCAGACCGAGTAGTACCGACAGCAAGACAACGATGTTGCGTCGACGGACGCCACAGTAACAACTTCTATTCAGAGATGACGAGGACATGCACACTCCATGGTTGCGTTTGTGGTGCGAACTCGTGCCGCGAGCGGAGAGTTCCGACAGGCGGAAGGCCGGCCAATCGATAATTCTAACAAATCGAGCAAAAAAAGGCCATTCCCCGTCCTCCGAGTAAGGCAACAACGGGGGAGTGTAGGTGGGAGCGACTGCTTTGGCTGTGTCGGCGGTTGTGTTGGCAACCTTGTAGCACATCTTGTGCTCTAATGAGGTAGAATAAGGGGTTCCAGCTTATCATTGCCAGATTGTCGCACCCACTATCTGACAGGTGTGTCTGACAGGGCTGTCCTTTGCAGGGGGCCGCTTGCGCAAGAAGGCTGTCCCCAAAGAGGCTCCGAGAGAGAGTGAACAGGAATGGATGAAGGTAAGACCACGGCGGTACGCGG
>JAITEK010000082.1 GCA_031282085.1 Coriobacteriales bacterium | reverse complement strand
AGGGCCAAGCCGTTGGTTATGTCTACCTGCGCCGCTTCAACACACACAGCGCAAGCGAGCTGGGTACTGCCCTGTTCGTTCTTGAGAGCCAGGGCGCCCAGTCCTTTGTCCTCGACCTGCGGGGCAACCCCGGCGGCTACCTCAGCCAGGCCATCGACATCACCTCGTTGTTTGTGCCGTCAGGTGTGGTCGTCCAGATCGAGGACCGTGGGGGCATCGTCGCCAAGAAGGTCAGTGGCAATGCCATTACCGACAAGCCGCTTGCCGTGCTGGTGAACGGGGACTCGGCCTCCGCCTCCGAGTTGGTTGCCGCCGCGCTTAAAGACCATGGCCGCGCAACCATCGTCGGCGAGCTTACCTATGGCAAGGGCACGGTCCAGGATATCCGCAAGCTCAGCTGGGGCGCTGCGCTCAAATACACGATAGCCCACTACCTGAGCCCCAACGGGACGGTCTTAGACGGCGTCGGCATCACGCCGGATGTGGTTGTGCCGCTGGCCGACGCAACGGAGCAGGAGGGGCAGTCCGGTGAGGGAGAAGCGGGGGATACGGATACGGGCTCGGGCGCGTCCAAGAACGGCAGCGCCAACCTCAGCAACCACCTCACCAGCAGCGACTACCGTTACGAGCAGGGCGCGGACCCGCAACTCGACGCGGCGCTTGAGGCCGTGCTCGCGTCTGCGAAGACGTGAGTGGGCACATATGTCCCGCAAAAGCCGCGGAAGGTCGCACCACAACCGTAAGGTGAGCTCGGGCATCATCCGCGTCACGCGCAAGGGCCTTGGCTTTGTCGAGACCCCCGAGGGGGAGTATTTCATCCCGCGAAGCCGCATGCGCGGCGCCATGGACGGTGACCGGGTAGAGGTGGAGCGTCTGTCTGCCCGCGACTCCCACCGGGGCCACAAGCGACGGGGAGGCAATGCCCCCGCGAAGGGCGGCAGGCGCGGTGGCGACGCAGGTGGGGCGGACGGTGCGGGTGGGGCATGGGGAACGAGCGGCGCCGTTGAGCTGCTTGGCCGCGTGAGCCGTGTCCTGGAGCGAGCGCATGAGACGCTTGTCGGTACGCTGCACTATCTCGACGGCCTGGGAGTGGTGCGCCCCCATGATGTGCGCATCGCGCACGACATCTTCCTCGACCCCCATATACCGACGGGCCATTCTGCCGCAGAGGGCGCCATCGTCGTGGTGCGCATCACCACGTATCCCGGGCGCCTTGAGGCGGCGTCGGGCTATATAGAGGAGATTATCGGGCAGGGTGACGAGGTGGGCATGGACCTCGAAGTCATTGCCCGCGCGCACGGATTCGAGACGGTCTTTTCCGCCGCTGCCCTTACAGAGGCCGAGAATGTCGCGCAGGATGATGCGCTGTTGAAGCGTCGCGACCTGCGTGATCGCTTCATCTTCACCATCGACCCCGCCGATGCTAAAGACTTCGACGACGCGCTTTCCCTCGACTTTATCGATGGGCAGGCCGTCCTCGGGGTGCATATCGCGGACGTGAGCGCCTATGTCGCGTGGGACAGTGCGCTGGACCTCAACGCGCGCCGCCGTGCGACGAGCGTCTATCTTCCCGGGCGCGTCATCCCCATGCTGCCGCCGGCGCTTTCCGACGAGTTGTGCTCGCTGCGCCCCCACGAGGACAAATGCGCGTTCACTGTTGAGATGACCCTGAGCGCGGAGGCCACGGTTGAGAGCTGCGCCTTCTACCTCTCCCTCATCCGCTCCTCCGCTCGTCTGACCTACGACGAGGCCCAACACATCCTCAGCACCCCCTTATCCTCCACCCAACAACCCCCACCCCCCGCCCAACAACCCACACCCCCCGCCCGTCATTCCGGGCTTGTCCCGGAATCCAACGGAAGCCTGGCGGACAACAACGGAGGTAGCACAAACCCCTCCTGTCCCCCAGACCCTCTCCCCACCAAACTCCACGCCCTCAACCGCATCGCCCAGCGTCTTACCCAAAGGCGTGTCGCCCGCGGCGCCATCGAATTCGAGAGCGTCGAGGCCAAACTCACCCTCAACGAGCAGGGTGCGCCCACCGACGTGCGCCTGCGCGGTAAGACCGACGCCACCTCGCTGGTGGAGGAGGCCATGATCCTGGCCAACGAGCAGGTAGCGGCCTTCATGCTCTCACACGGCGCCCCCATGGTGTACCGCGTCCACGACGAACCCTACGCTGCGGCGCTGGAGGAGCTGCTGCCAACGCTGCGGGAGTTCGGCTATGCACTCGGCGGAGCCCCCCAGACCTCCCGGGAGATACAGGCGATACTTGAGGCTACCGCGCACAAACCCGAGCACCACCTCATCAGCACCCTGCTGCTGCGCGCGATGAAGCGCGCCCGGTACGCCCCGGTCTACACAACGCACTTCGGCCTGGCCTCCACCGCGTATACGCACTTCACCTCTCCCATCCGGCGCTACCCCGACCTCCTGGTCCACCGGCTGCTCAAGTACCAGCTTGCCGGCGTCGAGCCGCCCCAGACGATGACGAGGCAGCTCGGCGGCCTCTGCGAGCACTCGTCGGAGCAGGAGCGCGAGGCGGAACAGGCCACGCGCGAGGCGACGGCCCTCAAACTCTGCGAGTATCTCGCAAAACGGCTGAACGAGCGTTTTACGGGCGTCATCACGGCAGTAAACCCCGCGGGCTTTGTGGTGCGTGAGGATACGACGACCGCCGAGGGCTTTGTTGAGCGGGTGAGCTTGTCCGCCGCGCTCATCTACGACCCCGCTCGCCACCGGTACCACGACCCCGATACCGGCAAGGGGTACCGTCTCGGCCAGCCCCTCACCGTCGTGCTCAGGGAAAGCGACCCCGCCCGCCGCCGCCTGATATTCACGATAGCCTAACCCGCGTCGGCCCTCCGCCCTTCGCGTGTCACCGTTCGCGCGCCGCTACGCGACGGCCCAGCACGGCAAACCCACGGCAGATTCCCTAATTCGTTGTAATTTACGCACATTCTTTGCTGTGCTTTATTGCCTGATGACCATTTACCCAATAGAATGGAGAGGGCGCGAATTAACCTTCCTGTCGACCTGCGTTTCTCACCTGAGCAACTCGACATCGCGGGGAATCGTTCACGAGCGCCCAGGGTATGTGGGCAGGCATTCATATGGTGGAGCAAGGGACGCTCAGAAAGTGCCGGGGGGTTGGTGCTTTTCTCGAGCATGGGTGTGCGGCACGGTCATGCGTGGCGTTGGGCGTTTGCGGCGATAATCGGAGTTGGGTATGGGGAATCGTTTACAGGGTCTGCTGAATCGTTACATCTTCGCCGACGAGCTGTCTTTGGATGCTCGCCGCATCAACACCATGCTCTTTTTCGGGTTCCTGGTGGCGGTTGGCTGTACGATCATGCGTTTCGTCGAGGGCTCCTCTACGCTCTCGCTTGTCATCCAGGCCGCCTTTATCCTGGCCGTCATCGTTGCCGCCATCATGGTCACGGTCTATCGCATCTACACCTTTGCCATCTACGCGACGATCGTCTTTTTGAACGTCCTCCTATTTCCGCTGGCCTTCTTCTTAAACGGGGGGCTGGCAACCGGCATGCCCGCCTTCTTTGCCATGGGCATCGCCCTCATCGCCATGCTCACCTCCGGTCGCCGATGCGGCGTCCTCATCGC
>JAITEK010000074.1 GCA_031282085.1 Coriobacteriales bacterium | reverse complement strand
AGTAGCTCTCGGGCCAACGCCCGGCGACCACGTCGTATTGGCCCTGGAGCATCTCGGTGTCCTCAATCAGGGGGTTGAACAGCGAGGTGCTCGTTCCCATGGACATGAGCTGGTTGAAGGCGCCGCCCTGGTCGAGCCCCATGCTCCTTGAGAGGATGTCGGGGTTGACCTGGACCGCGCCGTTGGAAGCGTCGGAGGAGAATATCTGCGGCGTGACGCCATAGGAATACTCGATGGCGTTAACGTACTGGTTGATGCCGCCGCCGTCCTCGTCGAGATAGGCTTTGAGCGCGGCGAGGTCGTTTTGCCCGATGCTGGAGAAGGTGTTGACTATCTGCTTGCTCTCCTGGATAGTGAGCTCCTTCTCATCCTCCTCCGCACCCGCGCCGCTCGCTGAGCCGGTGGCCTCTACGGAGACGGACAGCATCGCCGTGAGGTCCATGCCGGAGCTTTGTATGGAGAGCGGGTAGACGGTCAGCAGGTTCTCCTCAACATCTTTAATATAGTTGTTCACGCCGTTGGCCAGCGAGAGTATCGCCGCGATGCCGATGATGCCGATGGAGCCGGCGAAGGCCGTCATGACGGTGCGGCCCTTCTTGGTCATGAGGTTGGTGAAGGACAGCGTGAGCGCCGTGAAAAAGGACATGGCCGTGCGGCGGACCTGCCGCTCCTTGCCCAGCACGTCGTCTATTGTGGGGATGAAGGGGTTGCTGTCCGCCTCGACGCGGCCGTCGTGGAGCTTGACGGTGCGGTTGGCATAGCGCTCGGCCAACTCGGGGTTGTGCGTGACCATGATGACGAGGCGGTTTTTGGCTATCTCGGTGAGCAGGGCCATGATCTGCACGCTCGTTTTTGAGTCGAGCGCGCCGGTTGGCTCGTCCGCCAGCACGATCTCGGGGTCGTTGATGAGGGCGCGCGCGATGGCAACCCGCTGCATCTGCCCACCGGAAAGCTGGCTGGGCTTCTTGCTGATGTGCTCGCCAAGGCCCACTTCCTCAAGCGCCGCCGTTGCCCGCTCACGCCGCTCGGCCTTTGAGACGCCCGCGAGCGTGAGGGCAAGCTCCACGTTGACGAGGACCGACTGATGGGGGATGAGGTTGTAGCTTTGGAAGACGAAGCCGATGCGGTTGTTACGGTAGGTGTCCCAGTCCTGGTCCCGGTAGCTGCGCGTTGAGATGCCGTCGATGATGAGGTCGCCCGCGTCGTAATGGTCCAGCCCGCCGACGATGTTGAGCAGCGTGGTCTTGCCCGAGCCGGAGGGACCGAGGACGGCGACGAATTCGCTGTCGCGGAAGGCGATGCTTACCTCGTCGAGGGCGACCTGCTCAAAGCCGGCCGTAGTGTAGACCTTGCTGACTTCCGCAAGTTGCAGCATAGCAAAACCCTCCTGATACCCTTTTCGGCAGACAGAGGGCTGTGCCTATCCCCTCCGTGCGTACGCCACGATTCCCTTTTGCAAATTCGAGCCCTGGGGTGCGACTGCCCTCCAGAAGATACGCGCATCCCGCAGAGACAGTATCCGTTTACGAGGACGGATTGTCGCAACTTGCCCCCTTTTGTCACGCTACCGTTACGGGTATGCTATGATTCCTCAGAGGAAAGTGCGTTTTACAACAGTACCACAGTTCGTTTCAACAACTAAAAAAGGAGTGGATCATGAGAAAGATTGCTTTGCTCAGAAAGACCCTGATGGTTACGGCGGCAATCGTGGTGTGCTTTGCCCTTGTGCTGACCCTGAGCGCCTGTGGCGAGGCTAATAAGGCCGTTATCAAGACGGCTTTGACGAATGACCTGGAGCAGCTCAAGGACCCCACTTCCGACCTGTGGCGTGACGCCATCGATAGCTCGGGAGGAGCTTTGAGCGCAGAGTTCGTCAGCGCTTGGAGCAAGGGCTACTCGTTTGAGGTCGGCGAGATCAGCATTGAGGGAACGACCGCGACCGCCCAGGTTTCCATCACTTGCAAGCAGCTGTTCCCTGTGATGCTCAGCGCCCAGGAGGCGCTCCTCAACGATGAGGGCCTCGCCGAGATAACCGAGGACGAGCTGTTGCAGAAGGTTGAGGAAGCCTTTATCGCCGAGCTTGATAAGGCTCAACCGGCGACCACGGAGTTTGAGGTCACCTGCGAGCTCATAGACAACGTCTGGGAGCCCACCGCACAGGCCACAGCAGAATTTGAGAAGGCGCTCCTCGGAAGCGAGTAAAAAGGCGCCCATCGGAGATCGACCAGAGAGATGACGGATAGATGCGGGTTTCTGGAGCAGAGATCGTGGTGCGCGTCCTCAGAGAGCAGGGAGCCACTACCGTGTTCGGGTACCCCGGAGGAACGGTACTTCCCATCTATGACGCCCTCTTTGAGCACCGCGAGCACATCACCCACTACTTAACCGCCCACGAGCAGGGCGCGGCCCACGCGGCCGACGGCTACGCCCGTGCGACGGGCAAGGTGGGTGTTGTGCTTGCCACCAGTGGACCGGGGTCCACCAATCTTGTTACCGGTATAGCGGCTGCCTTTATGGACAGCGTGCCGCTGGTTGCCATCACGGGCAATGTCGGCACGGCCTTCATCGGCAAAGACAGCTTTCAGGAGGTCTACACGACCGGCATCACCCTGCCCGTCACCAAACACAACTTCTTTGTTCAGGACGTGCGCGAGCTTGCCTCTGTGCTGCGGGAGGCCTTTGCCATCGCCTCAAGCGGACGCAAGGGGCCGGTGCTCGTCGACATCACCAAAGACGCCCAGGCCACCTATTGCGAGTGGGAACCTGCAGGGACAGCGGGGGACGGGGCAACTGTCCCATTTGTCGAAACATTTTCGGTTGCAGCAAAGAGCGCTGTCACAAATGGGACAGTTGCCCCGTCCCCCGCTGTCCCACCGTCCCCCGCTGTCCCGGTTGCCCCGTCTCCCGCCGTCCCTGCAGGTTCCCACTCGCAATAGGTGGCCTGGGCGTCTTTGGTGATGTCGACGAGCACCGGCCCCTTGCGTCCGCTTGAGGCGATGGCAAA
>JAITEK010000020.1 GCA_031282085.1 Coriobacteriales bacterium | reverse complement strand
TCGAGTGAGGTGAGCAGGTCCTCGACCCACTCGTCCGATTCGCCGCCGACGTAGATGAATACGTCGCAGTTCTCTATGTCGATGATGTCCTGGGGCGTCGGCTCAAAGGAATGCGTCTCAGCGCCGGGCGGCACGAGCATCCGCAGGTCGGCCGCGTCGCCCGCGACCTGACGCGCAAAGTCGTAAGGCGCGAAGATGGTGGCTATGACGTTGAGCTTCCCGGTTTCGCCGCCGTCGGCGTTGCCTGTCGCTCCCTGGCCCGCAGGCTCACCGCTCGTACACCCCGCGGCGAACAGGCCCAGCGCGAGAGCCCCTGCCAAGGTGAGGGCCAGGGCAACGGCACGAGCAAGCTGCCCGAATCCGCGCGTCCGGTGCGCCGAACGACGCATGCTAACGGTATTCTTCTGGTGTTCCATCAGTTCTTCCCCTTCATCCCGGCCTGCCCACAATCGTGGCAGACTCCGTACAACACGGTCCTCAACGGATTGACGTCAAAGCCGTGCGATTGCCTGATATGCCGCTCCATGTCGCTGAGCGTGTGACATTCGACGTGCTGCAAGGTCCCACAACGCTCGCATTGGAGGTGGAAGTGCTCATGCGTCTCCTCCGGCGCGTCGATGTACTGGAAGCAGGACGCCTTGTGCGTCCCCGTCACGTAACGCTGGACACAACCCTCACGCTCCAACATGCTGAGGCAGCGGTAGACCGTAGCTCTGCCGATAGGCTCCCCTATCGCGGCGAAGTGCCCCACGATGTCCTCCGCATTCACATGCTCCCCCGCCAATGACCGCAGGTAGTCTTTAAGCGCCTCACGCTGACGCGTCACGTAGCTGTTCATACGCTCCCTCTTTTCAGATTTGAGACTGCGTATCAAATTTGGGTCTTACTGTACCCGCTCAAGCCGAACCTGTCAACGATTATTTGTTTGATACGCCTTATTTTGTGTGACGGACGTTACCGGAAAAGGGGTTGGTCATGGGGGCGGGGGCACAGGACCACCATGTGTATCTGTTGTTGCATCGAGAATGTGTATCGGGTGGGACAGTTGCCCCGTCCCCCTGTCCCACCCCTTTTCCGGTAAACATATCAGAATCGTCACCTATCGGTTTCCTCATCTGACGATTCCCCCGCCCCGCTTGTGATAGGATGGGAGTCTGAGGTATCGTCTGAGAAGGCCCGTGGGGGCGGGAGTGATTGAGGTTCTATGGCTCACCATGTAGACGTTGTTAGCGCGCCTGAGTCCCAGGTGCTTGCCCTATCCACTTACATAACGCGGGGAATCGAGCACGGCTGTGCCGATTGCGTCGGCTTGGAGCTTGAGCATTTCATCGTCCGCGCGGGCGACCAGGCACTTGTCCCCTATCTCAACGATCCGCGGACGGGCGCACCGGGCGTGGAGAGCATCTTGGAGCGCCTCGCGCCCCTTTATGACGAGACGGTCTTTGAGACGCAGGGCGACGGGAGCCGTCGTATCATCGGGCTTGCGCGCCGTTACGCTAACATCACACTTGAGCCGGGCGCTCAACTCGAGATAAGCATCGGTCCCGTAACGGAGATAGCCGATCTTGAGACCATCTACGCGGCTTTTCGCGCGGAGCTCGACCCTTTGCTTGCGGAGTTCGGCTACGAGGCCCTCACCTATGGCTACCACCCAACCGCCAGCGCGCAGAGCATCCCCCTCATCCCCAAGGACCGTTATCACTTCATGGATGAGCACTTCAAGGCGACGGGTTCGCATGGTATCTGCATGATGCGCGCCACAGCCTCAACGCAGGTAAGCATCGATTACACAAGCGAAGCCGACGCGGTGCGCAAGTTCCGTATCGCCAACGCGCTCGGCCCTCTATTCGCCTTCCTTACGGACAACTCCCCCATCTTTGAGGGCAGGCGCGTGGGAAGCGGCGAGGCGGGGCCCACCGGCCTTGCCATCCCCAAACGCATGGTGCGTACCGTCATCTGGGACGATGTAGACGCGGACCGCTCGATGATAGCGCCCCACACCTTTGAGGAGGGCTTTGGCTTTGCGACCTACGCTACCTCTCTCCTGGGCGCGCCTGCCATCTTTACGGTGACAAGCGACGAGCACGGCGAGAAGCACAACATCAACCAGGGGCAGCGCTCCTTTGCAGAGGCCCTCGCCGGTCAACAACTCGACCGCGCGACCATCGAGCACATCCTGTCGCTGTTCTTCTTCGACGTGCGCTTCAAGACCTATATCGAGATACGCATGGCGGACTCGCTACCCATCGCCTATGCTCTCGCCTTCGTGGCGCTCATAAAAGGCCTGTTCTATCTTGAGGAGAACCTGCGCTACCTGGAGCAGACCCTCGAGCAACAGGGGCCGCTCAACGACGCAAAGGTGGCCGCGGCAAAGACCGCGTTGCGCGAGGAGGGTTATGAGGCGGTGGTCTACGGACGCACAGCCGCCGAGTGGCTCGACGAGCTTATCTCCCATGCCTGCCAAGGTCTTGCCGCAGCAGACATCTTCTACCTTGAGCCGTTCGCACAGCTTGTGGCGGGGCGCGCGACCCTCATCGAGGCATGATGTCGCTCGGAGAGCTCCAAGCGGCCTACCGCGCCTGCTTCTCGGCCGAAAACGGCGACCGAGCCGGGCGCCTCGCAGCACAGGACTACCTCAACAACTCAACGGCCATCTACCATGGCGACGTGATTGGTCTGGGCTTCATCCCCAAACTCTACGACCAGCCCGCGCTCGAATACTTCGATGCGCTCGCCTCAACCACCTATCGCATACTCGAGAAGGTCACGCGGCGCTTCCTGGAGGACGGCGCGTACCGTGCGCTCTTTGGCTTCTCCCCCACGCTTGAGCGCCTCATCTGCCTGCCGACCGGCTATGCGACGACCATCCCCATCATGCGCGCCGACCTGTTCCTCAACGAGGATGACCTGGATTTCTCCTTCTGCGAGTTCAACACCGACGGGACCTCCGCGATGAACGAGGACCGCGAGGGGGCAAACGCCCTGATGCGCTCGGCGACCTTCGCGCGCGCCGCGCAGGAGCTGGGTCTTGAGGCCCAGGAGCTTTTTGAGGGCTGGGTAGAGGGGTTCTTTGAGCTGTACCGCTCAAGCGAAGGGGCGGTTGAGCGGCCGACCATTGCCATCGTCGACTATAGGGCGAGCGCCACACCTTATGAGTTCGAGGAGTTCCGCGCACGTTTTGAGCGACGTGGTCTGCGCTGCCTCATCTGCGACCTTTCGCAGCTCGTGTACCGGGACGAGGCCCTGTATGGCAGCGACGTTAACCCTGCGCATCCCGCCTTTGGGCGGTTGACGCGCATAGACGCCCTCTACCGACGCGCGGTAACCGGTGAGATAGTGGCCGAGCTGGAGGCGGACACCGGCGTAGGAGCCGCAAGCGTTGAAGCCGCCGCCGGTCTCAACATCGGCGCTATCGGCGCCAAAGCCCCTGGTCTCAGAGACGAGGCCGCCGCAGCCGCGACGGCTGACACCGGCGCGCACGCCCTCGTTCGCGCCGTTGAGCAGCGGCGCGTCTGTATGATAGGCGGCTTTTGTACCCACGTCGCCCATTGCAAGCAGCTATTCACGGTGCTCCACCTCCCCGAGACCACGGCTTTTTTGACCGAGGAGGAGACCGCCTTCATCCGCCGACACGTGCCCTACACGACGCGCCTCAGCAACCGGCACATCGACTTAAACGCGCTGAAGACCGACAAGGACCGTTGGATCATCAAACCCGAAGACGGCTACGGCTCCAAGGGCGTGTACGCCGGCGTCGACCAGAGCCAGGAGGATTGGAACGCGCTTATCGACGAGTGCGCCGAGCGGCATTATGTTGTCCAGAGCTTCTGCGAGCAGTACGCGACGCCTAACACCCGGCTGACTCCTCTCGACGAGAGAGGCAAACAGCGGTTTGCGACCCTTGATGAGTGGAAGCGCGCCGAGGGGCCGAATGCCGGCGGGCTGGGTCTTGAGTCCTGGAACAACCTCACGGGTCTGTACCTCTACAACGGGCGGTTCAGCGGCCTGTTCGTACGCGCAGGGCAAACCGGCATCATCGCCGGTTTTGCCGGTGGCATCACCGTCCCCAGCTTCCTCGCAGGATACGACTCCCAGGCAGGCCTCGCCCTGCGCACCGCTGGAAGCGGTATCTTTGGTGTGGCTCAATAATTTTTTATCCTTATCGTATCGCTGCCTTTCCTTTGTCGGTGAGGCGGTACTTCTGCAATTTGCTGTTCGGTTTGTCGAGCACTGTCATTTCGATATAGCCGCCCGATAACAGCGGTTCGATATAGCGCCTGAAAGCGCGGGTGTCGCCGCTCATGTTGAGCACAGCAAAGATTTCTTTTCGCGACAGACTTATAGCTTCAAGCGATCTAAGCACGGATAGCATGACTTTATTCAATTCTACTTGGTGCTTATCTTGGTGCTTATCTTGGTGCTTTGTTTGTGCTTCAACGGCACCCAGAATCGCAGAAAGGGTAAACTCGATGAACTCGCCGGAATCGCTTGAGTTCTGTGCGTTTTGAAGCGCATCATAGTATTGCGGTCTTTTTTCATACACTAATGATTCCATCGGTATCCAAGCGAAAATCTCGTTCCATTTGGCGAGGATGAGCGTCTGCCACAGTCGCCCCATACGCCCATTGCCGTCCGCGAACGGATGGATTGTCTCGATTTCGCAATGCACTATCGCACTTTTTAGCACAGGATGAAGCTCCGAGTCTTTCGCCCACTTGAACAGTTCCTCAATCAACTGCGGGACGAACTGCGGACGTGCGCCGGCGTGGATCAGCACCTCACCATCGAACACGCCCACATCACCGTTGCGAAACCTGCCCGATTCTTTGACCAGTCCATCTGTCATCAGCTTGTGCGCTTTTAAGAAGTCTTTGACGGCGTAAGGGTCAAACGTCATTATCCTGTCATAGGCCTCGTAGGCGTTTTTGACCTCCTTGACTTCCGCCTGCTTCCCGGCAATCAGCTTGCCCCCAATCACATCGGTTACTTCGTCCAAAGAAAGTGTGTTGCCTTCGATGGCAAGCGACGAGTGGATAGACCTGACCCGGTTCTTGCGGTGGAGCTTAATGTTGCGCTTGAAGCCGGTGCCGTATTCAAGACGGGTCACAGTCTCAGCGATTTTCGTCAGGTAGTCGGCGGTTTTTACCGTAATGGTGTAAGGTGGTTTGCTTGTCATCTTTTCATCACCTCTCAATCAATAACTATTCGTGGGTCGTAAGACTTCAAAACCCATGCATTATCTTCAAGCTCAAAATACAGGCTGTTTATATTAGCTATATCCGCAAATGGTAAGTCTTCTGTTGATTGGACCTCGCATTGATAGTATCCATTGGGAGAAACCAAATATATTATACAACGGATATACTCACAGATCTTTCCCTCTGTCCCTGCCTTTCTCCTTTCCCCCGAATGAAATCCTTAGCTCCTTTCTCCTTATGCTCTACTCACAGATTCAAAGATTTTAAGATTACAGATTCAGCCATAAAGCGGGACGGACACCACTGCCGTAGTCGACGCCGTAGCCGTTGAGAATGACGCTGCCGTCGAGGTAGACGCGAGCCGCGCGGTTGGCGTCGTCGCCGGGCGAGCGCAGCCACCACCACGAGTCCGACCCTTGATACTTTGCCACACGATCAGAATCGCTGGCGAAGTAGCGTTTCGCCTCATCAATGCTCAAAAGGAATACCTTGTCCTCTGTGACGCTTCCTCCCGGCGTTTCATATTCAGGGTTATCTTTGCTTGCCACTGTTGAAAGAGCAATACGCGCCTGCTCTTCCTCGCTGAAACGTATATTCAGAAACTCACCATTCAGATAAGCCCTGAGAGAACAGGTCTCCCAAGTGACCTCTGTGAGTTTGTCGTTATAGGCACGCTCTTCAAGTATGTCTTGTGATATGAGCAGTGCGCGCCCATCCTGTACGTCCAATACCCACCAGTAGATGTCCGCAAAATAGACGGTGTCACCAACTGAAGGATTCTCAAGAGCGCGTTCGGCGGCAGCTTGATCCATCGATGGTTTGATGACACCAAAAAAGAGCGACAACGTAGCAGTTGCCACGATAACGATGCTTAGGACAATTGCCCCAATCCTGATAGCCTTCCTGCGCTGAATGGCTTGCTCTCGTTCCTTGCGTCGCCTCATTTCCCTGAACCCTGTCAGCCTCTTTTCAAGGCCTGCCCTGTCCAACGATTGCGTGGCTTGCCTGAACTCCAGCCCACACCTATAGCAGATCTTTTCGCTGCTATGGTTCACCTCTCCACAAGCACAAAGCCAAATATCCGAGAGTTCAACAGGGACAAACTCCGCCTTCATATTAGTGTCACGTTGGTACTGCTCGACAAGCTCGGAATCCTCCAGGGCCTCTTCCAAGGTCTTTCGCGGAACAGGTTTCCACTCCGTTCCGGTTACCGGCTCCCAGGAACTGCCGTCAGCGAATATGACCTTGCGCACAAAGACGGTAAAATCACGGGTTCTCGCATCAGGGAGATACACCGCAACTTCAGCTCCGAACTCATCTCCGGACGAAGCCGCAAGATCAAGGTACTGAAAGTCCTCTATGCCCTGAAGCGGCTTCCCGCTCACGTCTTCGGCGTCTATATCCACTATAACTGCCGTCAAAGGGTTTTTAGAAATACTTTTGAACTTGACTTGGGCGATGACTGTGCCGCTTTGCGTATCTTTTAGCAGGGCAGACGCCAGCTCCACAATCGGGGAGCCCTTGGTATAAAACATGGCTCTCTCTGCCCAAAGCCGCTCATACCGGCCTTGGGATGCAGGTCCCTCTGGGTCGGGAAGCTGCGCAGAGATTGCCGAGCCTGTTGCCGCCATTTGCCCTGGCGTTGCCTCTGCTGTCTGAGACTGGAGGGCAGCCAGGAGGGCTTCCTCCCGTTTTGCACTTACCTTGTCGGGCAAAACGGCAATCACGATCATCGGTATTATGCCGAAGAAGAACACAAGGGTTCCAAAGAGTGCGGCGCTATAGCCCTTCCGCGCTGCCAGCTTTCCGAACACAACAGCCAGCGCAATATCAATCGCCAGTAAGACCGCAAAAAACAACACTACTACCAGTAACGCTCCCGCTCCCGTATCCATCGACTCCTCCTTCTGCCCTGGGCATGGCAGCATCAGGACAGCACGAGATACTGCTCTTGCCTATTCTGTTGAGTGGGATGCTCTTTGATGGAGGCTGTTGAAGCTCATCGACTTGGCGACCGCGTAGCCTTCAAGAAGAAGGACATCCACCCAGTTCGCCAAAACCGCAAAGAATATCCAAATAAGGAACATTCTGAGAAGGCAGATGTCCTTCTGCGTAAATGTTTCCTATTTGGAATCCCTGAAAAGAAATTCCTTGCGATTTTGGCACCGCCCAGTATACCGCAACCAAAACCACAATGAAGTCGCGGATTGCCTGCAACCGCGCTCGTGTGTCGCGCTGCGCGCTCCTGGTGTGGGGATGCAAGCTTGCGCTCGCAAAGATTCCCGCGCTGCGCGAGGGAATGACATGGAGGGGTGCGGGAACGACAATGCTGGAGCGGGGAATTGGGACAGGGGGACGGGGCAACTGTCCCACCAGGTGAGGCTGTTGCTGCATCAAGAACGTGCCATCGCGTGGGACAGTTGCCCCGTCCCCCTGTCCCAAACCCAGAATGACACCGGTTCTTCTACTTGCGCAGCATCTTCTCGTCCAGCTCCCGGAGGGGTTTGAGAAAGTACGCCGGTACCGCCGCAGCGGTTATGAGCAGGCCGCTGATGAAGAACCACCAGGCAACCCCCGTCTGCTCGGCGATAAGACCGCTGACTACCAGCCCGATAGGCGGAGCAAGCGACATGGCTGCAGAGGACAGCCCCATGACGCGCCCGAGCTTCTCCTCGGGCGACTCCCGCTGTATGATGGTGATGAGCGGCCCCTGGAAGAAGGCCCCGAACAGCGCCATCACACCCGAGAGGACCAGGAACACGTAGAACTGGTCGGGCGCGAGCAGGCCGCTGAACAGCGTCGTCAGGCCGATACCGATGCCGGCGACCACCACAAGCAAAGCCAGGCGCCGTCCGCCACCCCATATGAGCAAAGCCCCCGAGCCAACCAGCAGACAGCCGCCCCAGACCGCCTCAACAAGCGAGGCCATAAAGCCGTCGCCTCCGAAATGGCTGTAGGTCATCAACGGAAAAAGTGCGCTGACGGGCATGAACAGGATCAGCCCGACGGTGGCGAAGATGAAGATGACGAGCAGCCCTTTGTTGCGATGGATCACCTGCCAACCGTCGAGCAGGTTCGCCATCATACGGCGGCTCTGCATGCTCTCATCGCGCACGGTCGGTATCTTCGCAAGCGCCAGCCCCAGGCAGGCGACCACGGCGCCGGCCGCGTCGAGGAACAGCACGGAGGAGAACCCTATCGTCGTGTAGAGGAAGATGCCCAGCGCAGGCCCGATGGTGGCGCCGATGCCCCAGAGTATCTGGTCGAGGGCGTTAATGCGGAGAAGATGACGCTCAGGCACAAGAAGCGGCATGGCAGCCGTCATCGCAGGGCCATGGAAAGCCTGACCGACGGCGCGCCCCAACACCAATATCATAATGAGCGCCAAAGACGGCTCGCCGAGCAGGATGACGATACCCAGCACAAGCGAGAGCAGCCCAACGCTGCCGTCGGCAAGCACCATGATGGTACGCCGGTTAAAGCGGTCGGCGAGCACGCCTCCATAGGGACTGAGCAGCCCCGTCGGCAGCAGGATGGCGATAGTGGCCACCGAAAGCATGAGCGGCGAGTTCGTCGTCTCCGTAAAATACCAGATGGAGGCGTAGCCCGCCGCGTAGGTCGTCAGCACGGAGACGGCCTGGCCGCCCCAGATGAAGGAGATAATCTTGAGCCAGTTCGCGGGGAGCAGCCGCCCCGAGGCGCTCATCTCAGACGCGGAGGTGGCCAAGGCCCCCGCGGCGTCTCTTTCGGGCGTTGACGGATCGTTGGATTCGGACGTTCGGCTATCCGCGGAAGACGAGGACATGGGTATCTGGCGCTCCGTTGCAGAATGAGGAGGTATACTATGGTTACGACACTTCCCAGAGTATAGCAAAGTGACCAGGCTTGCCCTGGATTGAAAGCATACCGAAAGGATATTGATGACTATTCCGAACGATACGGCCGCAGCCGGCGCGCCCGTCCGTGTGCGCTTCGCTCCCTCGCCCACGGGCAACCTCCACATAGGCGGAGCCCGCACCGCAATCTACAACTGGGCTTTCGCGCGCCGCAACGGAGGCAGCTTCATCCTGCGCATAGAGGACACCGACCCCGAGCGCTCAACCCCTGAGAACACCGCGCAGATCATCCGCTCGCTGCGTTGGCTGGGGCTTGAGTGGGATGAGGGGCCCGAGGTGGGCGGCGCATACGGCCCCTACCTCCAGACGGAACGCTTTGGCACCTATCGCGAGGCCCTCGAGCGCCTTAGACAACGTGACGCCGTTTATCCCTGCTTCTGCACGCCCGAGACCCTAGCTGCCAAACGCGAGGCGGCGCTTGCCGCCAAGAGCTACGCAGGCTACGACCGAAACTGCCGCACCATCCCGGCCGATGAGGCGCAGGCGCGCATCGACGCGGGCGAGCCTCATACCTGGCGCCTCAAGGTACCGCTGGAGCGCGGCGATGTGGTCTTTGACGACCTCGTCTTCGGCACCACCACCTTCCCCGCCACCCAACTCGACGACTTCATCCTCGTCCGCACGGACGGGACGCCCACCTACAACTATGTTGTCTGCGTAGACGACGCGCTCATGGGCATCACGCACGTTATCCGCGGCGACGACCACCTCTCCAACACCCCCAAACAGATACTCGTCTACGAGGCCTTAGGCGCGCCGCTGCCCCAGTTCGCGCATCTCTCGATGATCCTCGGCGCGGACGGCAAACGCCTCTCCAAGCGTCACGGCGCAACCAGCGTGGAAGCCTACCGCGACGAGGGCTACTTCCCCGAGGCGCTGCTCAACTACCTCGCGCTGCTCGGCTGGTCACTCGACGGCGAAACCACGCTCTTTGGCGCCGACGTACTCACCGGCAACTTCTCACTCAGCCGTATCTCGCGCAACCCTGCCATCTTCGACGAGGCCAAGCTCGCCTGGGTCAACGCCAGCTACCTCAAGGAGATGGGAGCGGCCGCCTTTGTCGACGCCCTGCTCCCCTATCTCAAGCGCGAAGGTCTCACGCGGGAAGGCAGCGCTGCAACACCTGCTTCGCCCGAGGAGGTCGCGGCCGATGTCGCCGCCAACCGCCCGTGGTACGAGGCTCTCTATCCCCTCATCGCCGAGCGCGCCAAAACACTGGCCGAGGTCCTCCCGATGCTCGCCTATCTTTTTGCTGGTGATGAGCTGGTCCTCGACGAGAAGTCGGTTGAGAAATGCCTGCGTGTTGAGGGCGCGGACGAGGCGCTTGCGCGGACGCAAAACGCGCTCGCCGATGAGCGCCTGCCCTGGGAGACCGAGGCGATAGAGGCCGCGCTACGCAGTATCCCCACAGAACTAGGAATAAAGCCCAAGTTGGTGTTCCAGGCGGTACGCGTCGCTATCTGCGGGAACATGGTCTCGCCCCCGCTATTCGAGTCACTTGAACTTATCGGGAGAACGCGTACGCTTGCACGTGTCGAGAGGGCGCTCGCGTTGCTCAGCTGACGCGCTGGAGGCGCTCCTCGGCTTCTTTGTCGAGGGAGTGCTTCATGTCGGCTGGTCGATGGTCAGCCAGATTCTCCAGGGTCGTTCCCTCGCCCGCGCCTAAGGGCACAGCTGCCGGGCGGAAGTGCCTGCCCTGCGGCAGGGGTTCGCGTTCGCCATGTGGCGCCTGCTCTGCCTGCGGCTGTTGGGGGAAGGCCTGGCGCACTGCCTGCGCGGCCAATTCGCCGGCCTGCTGGTAGGCCGCCCGCACCCGCCGCCGCTCAAGCGCCTGCTGCTCCAGCCTTCGCCGATGTTCGACCACTTGACGCTCGATTGCCTGACGCTCAAGTTCCTGCTGTCGCTCAAGCGTGGCGCATACCTTAAAGACCATGTCATCCGTGAAGTCCATCGAAGGCCGCTCGTGCGGCTCCTCGATCTCCACATCCTCAAGCTCCGGATTCCCGAACTCAGGACGCGTGATCGAGAAATCGAAGTCCTCGAGATCGAAATTATCGCTCTCCTCGATCTGCTCATCCGTCCACTCAAGCGCCGACACCACGGAATCCGGCGCAGACGGTAGGACTTCCTTCTTTTCGGGCTGAGGCGTCACAACCGCCTCGGCCTCCTTCTCGCTTCGCGAGGCGCCCACAAGTTCGGCAGGGGTTCCGATAGATGAGAAGTCAAAGGAGGCGCTGCCCTTGAGGGCGTGAGGATGATGGATGCAGTTCGTGTTCTCACAGCTGAGTCGCCGCAAATGGAGCAGGACGCCGCTCAAAACCAAAGACGCGCTGATCCCCAGGAAGCCGACGAGCATCGCGAGTATGAGCAAAGGGTCATGCAGAAGCGCCTTCATACTCGTTGCGTCTTCTGAGAGCGCAAACGCAGACGTGGGGACAAAACCCACGCTCACAAAACCACTAAAAACGAAAAGCCCCTCGACCGCCCTACTACGTTTAATCCTCATGCGGCGCCTTCCTTCGCAAAGCGAAAGTATGTCGAGAACCATAGTACCGTATTCAACTTGACAAAACAACACTTTATCAACACTGCAGCAAGCTACAAAAAATCTCCACAATATCTCCACAACTCATCGCCAACCCGACACAAAACGACCCCCTCGTTGAGGGGGTCGTGCTACGGTTGGTAGCCCGTATGGGATTCGAAGTCCTTAGGTTCGCTGGGGCAGCTCACCCGTTCGAACCCTGCAAACAGTCCACTGGACTGTTTGCTTAGTCGCAACATTCCAGTGGACTCAAGAGACGTTGGTAGCCCGTATGGGATTCGAACCCACGATCTCCGCCTTGAGAGAGTGAGTTACTGCTGAAACGCTATGAACCGCTCTGTATCGTTTTGGCAGGTCAGATGATATTTTGTGTATCG
>JAITEK010000139.1 GCA_031282085.1 Coriobacteriales bacterium | reverse complement strand
AGCTGGTGGGTTGCCTTTGTGGACGAGCTGTTGGTTGGCTTTGTCGGTGGCTGGGTAGTCGATGGCTCCCTGCAGGTGCTCGATGTGGCGGTTGCTGGGCCGCACCGCCGCCAGGGCATCGCCCGCGGGCTGCTTGCCCGTCTGATGAAGGACGGCGCCGACCTTGGCGCAACGCGGGCCAGCCTGGAGGTGCGTGTGTCGAACAAGGAGGCCCAGGCGCTCTATGCGGCGTTGGGCTTTGAGCGCATCGGCACCCGTCCGGGTTACTACGCCCCCCATGACCAAGGCCCTCGAGAAGCTGCCGTCATCATGGAGCGGTTGTTGGGTGAAGGCAACTGCGGGTGTCAGGACGGGACAGCTGGGACAGGGGGACGGGACAAGGGGACGGGGCAACTGTCCCACACGATGACACGTTCTCGATGCAGCAACAGCCTCACCAGGTGGGACAGTTGCCCCGTCCCCCTGTCCCAGTCCCAGTTGCCCCGTCCCTCCTCTGTCCTGTCAGTCGCCCTTGCGGCGGTGGTGGGGGAACAGGCGCGTCATCAGGCGGTCGACGACGGCCATGATGCGCTGGTTGAAGATGATGCCCACCAAGCCGAGCCCGCCGAATATGGCGGCGACTATCACCATCGGGATGTAATCGCCTGCCTTAAAGCTCTCTGCCACAAAGGTCGAGGCGAAGATAGCCGGCATCCGCGCGATGGTCGAGAGGGCAAAAAAGGTACCCGGCCGTATGTCAGTAAGCGGGAACACGTAATTGAACAGGTCTTTTGGCAGCCCGGGAATGAGGTAGAGGATAAAGACGAGCGCGTTGAGATTGCGGCTGTTGTGGAGGAATTTGAGGCGGCCCGAGTCCTTGCTGCCTATCATGCCCCGCACAAAGGGCGCGCCAAGTTTGCGCGTGAGGTAGAATACGAAGACGGTTGAGAATAGTACGCCCGCCAGGGTGATGAGCGCCCCGCTGAAGGTGCCGTACACATAGCCGATGGCCAGCTGCGCCACCTCGCCGGGGATGAAGGCCACCACGACCTGGAGGAATTGTATCCCCAGGCAGATGAGGACGCCGAAGACGCCCGCCCCACGGATGGTCTCGGTGAGCTCGGCCTCAAGGGACTGCTCGCCGCCCATGGAGTTCACAACGACTATCGCTAGTGCGCTGCCCACCACCACGACGATGATGAAGAAGGCCACCAGGCCGATGAACTTGACTTTATCCGCCGCTGAGACGGGAGCTTTGGCGGCTTTGGGGGGCTGGGGGGCTTGCTCGGTCGGCATCGGCAGATCGGTCGCCTCAATCGGCGTCGTCGGTTCCCTCAGTTCGGCCTGCGTCGCCGGGTCTTTCTCCTGCATACTTACGAAATCCTTACTTTACGGTCTTTATCGATACTTACACGGCCCTGCGCGATAAGTTGCAGGGCCTGCGGATACAGTTCATGCTCCACAGCGTGGATGCGTTCCTCAAGGCTCTCCAGCGTGTCGTCCTCGCGTATCTCAACGGGACGCTGCGCGATGATGGGGCCCTCGTCATAGACCGCGTTGGCAAAATGCACGGTCACACCCGTCACCTTCACGCCTGCGGCAAAGGCGTCGGCAATGCCGTGCGCCCCGGGGAACGCCGGCAGCAACGCGGGATGGATGTTGATGACGCGGTCGGGGAAAGCGTCGAGGAGAGGCGCGTTCACCATCCGCATATACCCCGCCATGACGAGGTGCTCGGCGCCAGCGCGTTGCATCTCGTTGGCGATGAGCCTATCGGCGGCCTCCCGGTCGTTGTAGACCTCACGGATCAACCCCATGGTGGAGATGCCGGCTTCCTGCGCCCGCTTGAGCCCATAGGCGTCGGGCTTGCTCGACACAACGAGCACGACCTCGGCATCAAGCGCACCGGACGCGATGGCGTCGATGATGGCTTGCAGGTTGGTGCCCGAGCCGGAGATGAGTACGCCAAGCCTTATCATGTATCCTCCGATCTTTTGCCCGTCTCAGCCTGCTCGGTAAAGCACCTGGCTGGGAGCTGTGGGGTCGCTTGCAGCTTCTACCGCGCCGATGGGGAATACCGGCCCCAGGGGCAGGAAGTGCTCCGTAACAGCGGCAACGGCCTCAGACGGGCAGATAAGGGCCATGCCGATGCCCATGTTGAAGGTCTTGAGCGCCTCCCACTCATCAAGGCCGGCAGCCGCTACCGCCGTCTGGATGACCGCGGGCACCTCCCAGGACGCCGGTGCGATGCACGCGTTGAGTCCCGCAGGCAGGGCACGGTTGAGGTTCTCGGTGATGCCCCCACCGGTGATGTGGGCTGCCGCGTGGATGGGCAGGCCAGCCTCAAGGGCCTCAAGCAGGGGTTTTACGTAAATACGGGTGGGGGTGAGCAGCGCGTCGCCGAGACGCTCGTCACCACTCGACGCCAACGGACGCGTGGCAAGTTCCTCGTCGCTCAGCGCGTCGGTAAGCGTGCGCCGCACGAGTGAGAAGCCATTGGAGTGCAGGCCGCTGGACGCGAGCCCTATGATGGCGTCGCCCTCGCGCACGCGCTCGGGGCCCAGCATCTGAGGCCGGTCGACCACGCCGACGCAGAAGCCGGAGAGGTCGTAGTCCTCCACCCGCATCGTCCCGGGGTGCTCAGCCATCTCACCGCCGATGAGCGCGCAGCCCGCTTGCTGGCAGCCCTCGGCGATACCGCCGACGACCTCAGCGGCAAAGGCAGCCTCGAGTTTGCCCACCGCGAGATAATCGAGGAAGAACAACGGACGGGCGCCGGAGACTACGATGTCGTTAACGCACATGGCCACCAGATCGATGCCGACGGTCGTGTGGTTGCCAAGCCGCTTGGCGAGCTCGAGCTTGGTGCCCACGCCATCGGTGCCCGAGACGAGAATGGGGTCATCCATGCCCTTGAGAGCAGCGGCTGAGAACAGGCCGCCGAAGCCGCCAAGATCACCGATGACCTCCGGGCCGTAGGTCGTCTGCACGGCAGCCTTTATCGCATCGACGGCGCGCGCGCCCTCGGCCGTATCGACCCCCGCGTCCTTGTAGGTTATGCCCGGCATCGGCGTCTCCTTTTGTCCCACGAGGACGGCTAATGCCGTCCCGCGATGTGCAGTACGTCTGGCGGCTGGCGCCGCCAGGTGGATTCTGGGACAAGCCCAGAATGACGAACAAGTCAACAGGCCCGTGGATTCTGGAACAAATCCAGAATAAGGCTCTGTCAAGGGACGCTTCGCTTTAAACCCTTGACAGGCCGTGTTGCCATGATAGGACAAGTCTATCATGGCAATAACGAGCCTTACTCCGGCGCGCTCTGGTCCCAGAAGCGTGGCTCCAGACTCCCGCAGAATGAGGTGGCGCGCATCGCCTCCGAGAGACGGACCGGGTACTCCCCGGAGAAGCACGCGGTGCAAAAGCCCGTGTCCTCACCCGCGCAGCAGGAAAGCAGGCCCTCGTGCGAGAGATAGGCGAGCGAATCGGCCCCGATATAGTCGGCGATGGCCTCAACGCTCATATTCGCGGCGATGAGCTGGTCCTGCGTGTCGGTGTCGATACCATAGAAGCACGGCCAGACGACCGGCGGGGAGACTATCCGCATATGCACCTCAGCGGCGCCCGCGTCGCGCAGCATCCGTACGAGTTGTTGCGAGGTATTGCCGCGGACGATGGAGTCGTCCACAACCACGAGACGTTTGCCCGCGATGGTCGCGGGCAGCGGGTTGAGCTTGAGCCGGATACCGCGCTGCCTGAGCGTCTGGGTCGGCTGGATGAAGGTGCGCCCGACGTAGCGGTTCTTCACGACGCCCTCCGCATAGGGTATGCCGCTCGCATGCGAAAAACCGATGGCCGAGGGCACACCGCTGTCGGGGACGCCCATGACGATGTCCGCTTCAACGGGCGCCTCCTGGTAGAGCGTACGCCCCATGGCGTCGCGGCTCGCGTACACGCTCAGCCCGTTGAGCACCGAATCGGGCCGCGCGAAATAGACGTACTCAAAGACGCACAGCGCACGCGTGCGGGCCGGCACTGCCTGCTCGGCGACCAGCCCCTGTGCGCCCACTCCGTTTATGCGGACGATCTCGCCCGGCTGCACGTCGCGCACAAAACGGGCGCCGACGATGTCCAGACCGCAGGTCTCCGAGGAGACCACCCAGCCACCCTCGTCGGGCAGCTCGCCGATGCACAGCGGGCGAATGCCGTGCGGGTCGCGGAAGGCGTACAGCGCCTGCGGCGAGATGAGCACCATCGCGTAGGCTCCCTCGATGAGCTCCATCGTCCTGCGGATGCCCTCGCGCATGTGGTGGGACTCCCGCGTGAAGTCGCCAATGAGCTGGGCCGCCACCTCGCTGTCCGTTGAGGAGCGGAAGGAGACGCCGCGCTTGATGAGCTGCACGCGCAGGCTATCGGTGTTGACGAGGGTCCCGTTATGGGCAAGCGCGATGATCTCGTTGTCTATGGTGGAGAGATGAGGCTGCGCCGCGTCCCAGGAGTTGGAGCCGCCGCTGGTTGAGTAGCGCGCGTGGCCGATGGCGATATAGCCCTCAAGCGAGGCAAGGGTAGACTCCGAGAACACCTGGGTGACGAGCCCGCGGTCCTTGGTCGCCACGACCGAGTTGCCATCCGCGACGGCAATACCTGCGGATTCCTGCCCCCGGTGTTGGAGCGCGTGCAGCCCGAAGTAGGTCATGCGCGCGGCGTCCTCCCCGGGCGCGTAGATGCCGAAGACCGCACAGGCTTCCTCGGGATGGTCGGGCCGGGTGGACGAGGCGACGTAGGCCACAGGAGGCTTTGTCATGCCGAGGCACCTCCCCTGAACGTATCAGGCGTTGAGGCCGCAGGCGCTGTCGCCTCGGAGGCCTCCGCAGGTGCTTCGGGCTTCTCCTCGGAGGCCTCGGACGCCGTGGTCTCCACCACCGACGCAAGAACCACCATGCGCTTTGAGTAGTCGTTATCCGTGCAGGTAGCAAAGCAGTACAGCTTCTCGGGAATCTCGCCCACCGGCAAAGTGTTGATAACCGCGTAGTCTAAGAGCATCTCGGCATAGCCCTCAAAATCGGCGCGATCGCTGAAGCCGAAGCGCCGTATCTTGTCATCCGCGTCGCAGACCAGCGCCGCGTCGACCTCAAGACGGTAGTTCGCCTCGGGTGTGGCGAGGAGAATCGTCCGGTGTTCGTCGAAGAAACCCTGCTCGCGGTAGGCCTTGAGCCCCGCAAACATCGAGCCATCGAGGAGATTATGCCCGTAGATGATGTTGTTCTCTCCCGTGATGGCGGGGTCGTTCTCGCCATCGAGGAATATCGCGCCCGCGTCGCTATAGGTCTTGTCGAACAGATGATGGAGATAGAACTCGTTATCGCTTGCCTGGACGATGGGGTAGTTGATGCGGGTGCCGGGTATCACAACCCAACCGACGATGTCGGGATTGATGCCCCTGAGAGCCTCCCAGTTGATGTCGAGAGCGTCCAAATCGGTGTCGAAGGGGACCTCACTTGCCCCCAGATCCATGCCAGCCGCCTGCTGCATCCGATTAGCCTGCTGCCCGGCACTCAGGTATTTGTACGCAAGGAACACAGCGATAACCAGAGCGATGACGATGAACACGATGCCCAGCGCCAGGCTTATCCGAAACCGCGCGGAACGTACGCGGGGTTTGAGTTTGGGTTTAGTTATGACGTCGTCGTCCTCAGCGGTATCAGCGTAGCCTAAGTCATCCACGTCGCCGATGTCGTCAACCGACCAAAGCAACGCGTCCTGGGATTCTTCGTCGTCCCTTAAATGCCTCGGTACGTACTTTGCCAATGCCGCTATTTCTTTTTCAGCTCGTCAAAGAATCCTTTGGCGATAAAACCCACTATTGCCAGGACGGCTATAACAGCGATGCCTATGACAACGGTCCAGAATAACCAGTCCGGCACATCAAAACCAAATAGCTTGGAATCCGCAAACAGTGTCAAGTATTCCATGTTACTCCTTTATCTCAATGGTACCGACCCATTCTAGCACAAGGCAGACGTCAGGAGAGCCAGGCGCGCGCACCGTAATCGCACTCGATGTATTCGTCCTCATATTCGTCTATCTTGCTCAGGGCGATGTCCGCGATGATGATGATAATCACGGAGAACAGGAGTACCGCCATCGTGCCCGTCATCCCGTTGGTGAGTGTCATGGGGGCCTGAGGATCCCCTGTCAGGAAGAACACCGTCAGGGAAAGCATCGCGAGAACCGACAGGATGAGCTTGAGCACGACCCCTACGCGCAGGAGCCTCTCACCGTCTTCGTCATCCTGGGGCTGTGCAGGGTCGCCCTGCGCGGCGCGATTGACAACAGGAGGGGCGTTGCCGCGGACGGCAGCCAGCAGTACGTGCAGAAATACCGCGATGAGCGTGCCGAGGGCGGCGAACAGATTCACCAGCGACCATCCTGTTTCGGGGTCGTCGCCATCGTCAAGTGGGGCAAAGGCGTCGCCGAGGGTAGATGACGGCTGCGGTGCGGCTTCGCTTTGCGGCAGCAGTATCACCTTGGTGGCCACACGCGGCAAAGCCGGAGCCTTTGCGGGCTCGATGACGTTCACAAAGGTGTTCGGCGCCAAAGGAGGCAGGGTATTGACGGTGATCTGCGGCATCGAGGAGTCCGCGGGATCCGTGGATTCTGACGAGTTGCCGGGCACTGTGGGCTCCGAGGGATCCTCGGGTGCCGTTGGGTCCGGGGCGCTCGGCGGGTCCGTGGGAACCTCGGGCTCACCGACCACCAAAGGAGGGTCGGGTAGCACGGCGTCGGAATCCGCCGCGAATATCTCCGCGTTCGTAATCATGATAAAACGCCCGCCGAAAGCGCTCACGCTCACCGTGCTGCTAACCCAACCCGCGGGCGCCACGACGCTGTAATCCACGGTATAGGTCGCACCAGCCGGCAAGGCGGCAATACGCAGCGTGCTGCCGCTCGCCCCGTCGGGCAGAACAAGGCCTCCCGTCGGGTTCGACCATGTGCCGCCCGCCGGGTGCTCGATAAGCTGGAGTTCGGTAAATCCTTCTGCCCCCACGGCATGCAGGGTGATGGTGTACGTGATGGTCTCGCCGGCGTAAACGAGGGTCTTCTGCCCCGCTGCCAGCGTCTTTGATACCTTGAGGTCGGAACTGAGAGCCGCAGGCGTGCGCGACGCCGACGAATCAGTCTCGCTGACGGCCAGCCGCGCCGCGGTATCCTGGTAATTGGTTTGATCGAGAAAGGAGTCCGCTGCCCAAGCGGAAAGGGGGGGTGTGAGCAGGCCGCAGCATAGGATGAGGATAGAGCTGAGCGACCACCGTCGCAGAGTCTGGACGCAGCCAGACCAAAAACCCCCCATGCCCGCTCTCCTCATCCCGTCCTCAACACAAAAGATGGGAGCGCAAAAAACAAAAGTCACTGTTGTGCGAGCTTTCCAACCGGTCTACGACCGCCCCCCAAGATACTCGCAGAGGTCTTTCGCTGTTTTTTGCGCTCCGCTGCCGCCTGCAGCCACCCCGAACGGGCCGCGGAAGATATTCAATGTCCACTAAAAAACCCGTCATAAGGAAGGGGGTTTTTTGTGGCCTGATTCTTGCCTCAGAATCCCCAAAAAGCAGAAAATCACAAAATCTCCACAATTCGACACAAAAAACGGGAGAAACTGCCTAACGAGCGTGAATCTGAGCCTCCAGGGACTCGCTGTAGAGGGGAGCGATCTCCTCAAGGGCGCACGAGAGCTTGTCTTCTACCTCAAGACGCGCGCCACCGACCTCACCGATAACGCTATAAGGCACCTGGGCTTCCGCGAGCAGAGCAAGGACGGCCTCTACGCTCTCGTCGGCCACGCTTACAAGGATGCGGCTCTGCGTCTCGGAGAACAGCGAACTTGCCGCTGGCAGTTCGTCGTCAAGCGCCACCACCGCGCCGATACCGCCCGCGATGCAGCTCTCGGCCAAGGCCACGGCGACGCCGCCCTCGCT
>JAITEK010000122.1 GCA_031282085.1 Coriobacteriales bacterium | reverse complement strand
GGCGTATCTCGCGCATGGCGCCCTCGATGTCGCCTTCCGTCAGGCGGCCTTTTGAACGCAAGCCGCTAAAGACATCCTGCAAGCGGTCAGAGAGGTTATCAAACACGCTCTACTCCTTTTCTGCGGAGACGCTGGCTGCATTTTGAGCATCTCCAACCTACTATCAACGTTCAGAAACGTCCTTCTTGTCCACGCGTTTTATGCGTGGATTCTGGGACAAGCCCAGAATGACGAAATACTTTAACGCTTGTCGCCGATGAGGGCGTGGGCGAATTCCTCGGGTTTGAAGGGGCGCAGATCGTCGATGCGCTCCCCCACCCCGATGCGCAGCACGGGAAGCCCCAACTCGTGGGAGACGGCAACGGCGATGCCACCTTTGGCCGTTCCGTCGAGCTTGGTGATGACCACGCCGTCAAGGGCCAGCGCACGATTGAACTCCCGCGCCTGTTGCAGGCCGTTTTGTCCCGTGGTCGCATCGAGCACGAGTACGGTCTTCACGGGCAAGGCCCGTGGCTGCCCATCCGGGCCACGGAACTCCGCCGCACGCTTCCGCGTTACCTTCACCACCTTCTCAAGCTCGCGCATGAGGTCATCAGAGGTGTGCAGGCGCCCGGCGGTGTCGATGAGTACGAGGTCGGCGCCCGTCTGCTCAGCGCGTTCCACCACCTCAAAGGACACACTGGCCGGGTCGGAGCCACGGGAACGCTTGATGACGGGGACCTGCGCGCGTTCGGCCCATACGTCGAGTTGCTCGATGGCGGCGGCACGGAAGGTGTCCGCGCTGCCGAGCAGCACGCGGCGACCACGCTCAACGCCGTCCTTGGCGAGCTTGCCGACCGTCGTGGTCTTGCCGGAGCCGTTGATGCCTACAAAGAGCACGCAAACCGGGCTCAGCTCAAAGGGGTCCTGCTCAACAGGCGTGAACAGAGACGCGATGGTGTCGGTGAGCCGGTCGAACACGGCATAGCCATCGGGCAGGGCAAGACGTTGGGCCGTGTCGCGCAGCTGGTCGATGATGTCAACGGTCGCGGGGCCACCGAAGTCCGCAAGGATCAGTGACTCCTCAAGCGTATCCCAGAAGTCCTCGTCAAGGGCGGGCCCGCGGTCGAAGATGACGTTGATCTGCTCACTGAAGCGCTCGCGGGTACGGGCAAGACCCGCACTCAGCCTATCGAACCACGCCATCATACCTCCAGGTACAGCGGGTCAGGCGCTGATGCCTCGGTGGATGTGGGGCTCGCGGCATGCCTTAGAGCCTGATCGAGCCGCTGGCTTACCAGCTTGGACACGCCGGCGGCCTGCATGGTCACGCCGTAGAGCACATCGGCCGCCTCCATCGTACGACGCTGATGCGTCACGAGGATCAGCTGAGTGCGCCGACGGATCTGGTTGAAGTAGTCTATGAGCCGCGCGAGGTTCGTGTCGTCGAGCGCCGCTTCTACCTCATCGAGGATGTAGAACGGGACGGCACGGATGCGGTAGACCGCGAACAGCAGTGCGAGCGCCGTAAGCGACTTCTCACCGCCGCTCATAAGCGAGAGCTTTGTTATCTTCTTGCCCTTGGGCTGGGCGCTTACCTCGATACCGAATTCATCGGGGTCGTCGCCCTCCGTCAGCAGAAGCTGGCCAAAGCCGCCGGGGAACAGTACGCCGAATATCTCCTGGAAGTTCTGATTCACCTGCTCAAAGGTCTCAAGGAACTGGTTGCGCATCTTCCGGTCGAGGGCGCGTTCTATCTTCGCGAGGGCCTTGCGCGCCTCCTTGAGATCCTCCACCTGGCCAAGCGTGTAGTCGCGGCGCTGCTTGAGCGCCTCGAACTCCTCCATGGCAACGTGGTTGACCGCGCCTATCGTTGTGAGCTTCTTGCGCAGGCGGTTCGCCTGGTCCTCGGCAAGCTGGCGGTCCTCCGGCGGCGGGGTCTCAAGCGCAAGCTCAAGCGGCACGCCGTTCTCCCGCGTGATGCGGGTGATGGCGTGTTCCACCTCGGACTCGAGCCGAGCCTTGTCCACGCGCAGCTCAGTGAGACGCCCGTTCACCTCGTCGAGGTCGGCGCGCGCCTCATCAACCGCCGCGGCGGCCTCATTGATGACGGCACGCAGGTTCTTGGAGTCCGTCTGCTCAAGCTGGGCCTGGTCGCGCAGCTTCTCCGCCCAAGTCGTGGCGCTGACGTGCAGATACTCATAAAGCCGGTACAGCGGGTCGACCCGCTGCCGGATGATGTCGAGCGACAGCTCCGTCTGGCGCGAGACTTCCAAGGTCTTGTCGAGCTCCTTCAGCTCAAGGCGCAGCGACTCGTAGCGGTTCTTAAGATAGGAGGACGAGCCCTTGGCCGTCTCAAGCTCTATCTTGACGGCGGACAGGTGCTCGGCTATGCCGTTTTTCTCCTCGGTGGCCTTTGCGAGGGCAGCCTCCGCGTCGGCGACGGCGTCCTCCAGGCCGGGCATCTCGTTCTCGAGGCGCGCTATACGCTCCTCATACCCACCTGCCAGCGGCTCTGAGGACTGCCGCCGAGCAGCGACGTCACTGAGTTTGCGCTCGATGCCCTCACGGCGATAAAGCAGCTGCGTCATCCCCTCCTCAAGACGCACAAGCTCCTCATGCAGGGAGTCGCAGTCGCCTTGCACCTTCGCAAGGCGCTGCGCGATCTCGAAGTCGTCCTGCTGGGCCACCTGGAGTTTCTCCTCAGCGGACGAGACCTCAAGTTCGGCGTCCGCGAGTAGATTGAGCGAGTTCTTTACCTCCTCGCCCAGGGTATCGAGCTTGCGTCGGCGGGACAGCACACTGTCAACGTCATTGATCTGCAACCCCAAGGTGAGCTTGCCACTCGGCCAGACAACGGCGCCCTCCGGGGTGGCAAAGCGTACGCCGAGGCTGTCGCGCAGGTGGAACTTCTGCGCCTCGGTGATGGATTCGGCAAGATAGATGTCCCCGAGCAGGGACTCAACGGCGTCCCGGTCGAAGTCGGGGAACTCCAGATAATCAACAAGCCGCTCCCCGCGGGGCGAACGCCCCTCCAAAACCTGCGCTCCCCTGAGGGGGATAAGCGCGATCTCGCCGCGCTCCTTGCTGCCAAGCAAGCTCTGCGCGATGCGGGCCGCCGCGCTTGCGTCCTCTACCAAAAGGCCGAACAAGTCGGCCCCGAGCAGGCGCTCGATAAGCAGCTCCACGTCCTCAGTCGTCATGCCAAACGGCAGCTCGGCGCCGGGACGCACCTTGAGGGACTCCGCTATCGGCCCCACGATGCCCTTGAACTCCTCGTTATGCGTCTTTATCCAGTTGAGTGCTGGCGAGGCGGTCTCAAAGGCCCGGTCTATCTCCTCAAGCGCACGGACCTCGGCCTGGAGGGCCGCGAGGGCCTCGCGCTGGTGCTCAAGCTTCTGCCGACGGTCATCGAGCAGGCGCACCCGCTTGTCTATGTCGGCCTTCGCGAGCTTGGAATCCGCCTTCTCCTTGGTGCGCTGTGCCTCAAGGGAATCGAGGCGCGCGCGCCGTTGCGCGAGCACGTTCTGCGTGCTGGCGAACTCCTCCTCCAGCTGGTTGTGGCTTTCCCGAAGGAGCGACTCCTCTACATCAAGCGAGCCGAGTGAGTCTTTGGCCTTCGCAAGGTTGACGCGTGCCGTATCCAGTGCGGTCTGCTGGCTGCGCAGGGCGGAGACAGCGCGGTTGTGCGCCTCCTCAACACGGTTCTTGTCCTTGAGGATCGCCTCGGAGTCGTGGCCGAGATCGTTGAACTGCGCATAAAGTGCCTTGATGCGTCCTTGGCCCTCGCTGAGCTTTTCGGAGACCTCATTGAACTCCGCGCTGGCGACCTTGAGGCGCGCCTGGGAGTTATGGATGGAAGCACGCAGGTCGGAGAGGCGCGAGACCATGTTGCGCCCCTTCTCCTCAAGCACGAGCATGCCGGAATCAAGCCTTTGGATGATGGATTGACAACGGATGCGCTGTTCGTTGAGGTCGCCCGCGAACAGGCCCTTCTCCTCCAGAGCAAGCTGCCGCTTGTTCAGCTCGGCCTCCCGCTCGTTGAGGCGGAAGTGCACCAGCTCAGCCTCGGCGCTTATCTCCTTCTCCCGATGATCGAGCAGGTTCCACTCAACCTGAAGCGAGCGCAGGTCGTCGACGGCAAGCGAAAGGTCGAGCGCCGTCAGCTCGTCGGTGATGCTCTGGTAGCGCCGCGCACGCGCCGCCTGGCGCTCCAGGGGCCGCAACTGCTGCTCGATGACGCGGATAACGTCGTTGACGCGCTCAAGTGAAGCGTCCATGGCCACAAGTTTGCGCGACGCCTTCTCCTTGCGCTTCTTGTGCTTGAGGATACCCGCCGCCTCCTCCACCAGCGCCCGCCGATCGGCGGGTTTGGACTCGAGCACAGCCGTGAGATTGCCCTGTCCTATGATGGAATGTGCGCCTTGCCCGATGCCTGAGTCAAAGAGGATGTCGATGATGTCCATGCGACGGCAGGGCGAGCCGTTGATGAAATACTCGCTCTCGCCGTTGCGGAACATGCGGCGCATGATGGCGACCTGCTCGAACTCGATGGGCAGTTTCCCGTCTGCGTTGTCCAAGACAAGCTCCACCTCGGCCACGCCGACTGCCTGGCGGGCGGATGAACCCGAGAAGATCAACTCCTCCATGGCCTGCACGCGCAGATTGCTCGACTTCTGCTCGCCGAGCACCCACAGTACGGCCTCCGAGACGTTCGACTTACCCGAGCCATTCGGGCCGACGATAACGGAGATGCCCTCCTCGAAGTTCATGACCGAACGATCCGCGAATGACTTGAAGCCCTTGATCGTCAGCGTTTTAAGATACACGCCAGCCTCCTCGCCGGTGCAATAGAACGTCTTTGCTCGGATACCGGTAGCGGGGCGCACCCAAACTACCGGGACAATGCCCTAGGGATATTCTAGTGGAAAGCGACCGCCGCGGGCGCTCTCATTTGAGCTTTTTCCCCTTATCTGCGCGGCGAAGACGCTTGAGGGCCTGTGCCGCCGCCGCACTCTCGGCGTCTTTCTTGGAATGACCGGTCCCCGTTCCGATGACCTTGCCGTTTGAGAGCACGTTACTGATGAAGATGCGCTCGTGAGGAGGGCCATGGGATTCGACCAATTCATAGGTCGGCGTGATGCGGTCGACCTGGAGTTTTTCCTGGAGGACGGACTTGGGATTCTCCGGCTCGGCCGCGATGTCGCGCGAAATATGCTCACCGAGGGTCCTCATCACCCAATCCCACGCCGCCGCCATGCCGCCGTCGAGGGCTATGGCCGCGGTCAACGCCTCGAAGACGTTCTCCAGCGCCGACGTCAGGCCGCGCTTTCCCGTGCCCTTCTCCGATGAGCCGAAGATGATGATATCCTCGAGTCCCAGCTCCTCAGCCTGCCGCGAGAGCATGCCGCCCGAGACGAGAGAGACCTTGATGCGGGTCAGCGCACCCTCGTCGAGGTCGGGGAATCGCTCGTAGATCGTGAAGGCGATAAAGGCGCCCAGCAGCGAGTCGCCCAAGAACTCGAGGCGCTCGTATGAACCTGCGATGGGGTCCTCCTCGATGGCCGAAGGGTGTGTCAGCGCGCGTATCAGGAGGTCTTTGTCCGTGAAGATGTAACCGATGATGCGCTCGGCGTCATTGACGTAGCGCAGTTTCTCCTCATCGCTGAGCTGCATCTTAATCCACCGCCGCCGCGATGGTCTCGGACACCTTCTCGCGTGAGCAGCGCGCCGTCACCGCGATGCCGTTGGCAATGGCCTTGGCGTTGGAGGATCCGTGGCCGATGATACAACTCGCCTTCAGCCCGAGCAGAGGAGCGCCGCCGACCTCATCGGCACTGAGGCTTTTCTTGAGCTGCTTGAGCCCCGGCTTGATGACCGAAGCAGCAAGTTTGCGGACGGTTGTTGCCGTGAGCACAGCCTTGAGCTGGCCGAACAGGACGTCGGCAACACCCTCAATGGCCTTAAGCGTGACGTTGCCCGTGAAGCCATCGGTGACGATGACGTCGAAGCGGCCGTTAAGGAGGTCCGTACCCTCCGCGTTACCCGCAAAACCCTCGACCTTCTCACGCAAAAGCCCAAAGGTCTCCTGTGCGAGCACCGAGCCCTTGGTTTCTTCTTCACCTATGTTGAGCAGGCCGACGCGCGGATTTGCAACGCCCATGATACGCTGGGCATAGATAACGGCCATCTGCGCGAATTGGACGAGATACTCGGGTTTGACGTCGGCGTTGGCGCCCACGTCGAGAAGGATGACCGGCGCTGATGGCGCCGGGAGCACACTGGCGATGGCGGGACGGGACACGCCCCTGACGCGACCGATGATAAGCGTCCCCGCTGCCATGCAGGCGCCGGTGGAACCAGCGGAGAAGAAGCCTTGTGCCTGCCCGTCCTTAACGAGACGGCAGCCGACGACGATGGAGGAGTCCTTCTTGTCGCGCACCGCCTGGGCAGGGTGCTCGTCCATGCCGATGACTTCGCTGGCCGCAGCCGCGACGACGCGACCGGCGTGTGCGGCGGCAAAGGGCTCGACAACAGAAGCGGCGCCGACGAGCAGCACCGTGAGCAGAGGGTCCGCCTCAAGCGCACGCTCCACCCCTTCCAGCACGACCTCGGGTGCGCTGTCCCCGCCCATGGCGTCGACCGCGATGGTTACCGGTTCGGTACTGGATGCCGCTGTGGCGTCTATGGTGATTGCCGCGCTGATGAAAACTCCCCTTCTCAAAGCATCATGACCCGCAGTAACGCATCAAGGCTTCAGGCACAGGCGGGCTTTGGTCCAAGACCCGCGAAAAGCGCCCTTCGCCCAACCGCATTACTCCGTGACGATGACCTCCCGGCCCTTATAGTAGCCGCAGTTGGGACAGACGAAATGAGGGAGCTTGGCTGCGCCACACTGCGGACAAACCGAGCGTGGGGCCACGGCGACCTTGGTGTTGGCGCTGCGACGTGAATGGGTGACGGCACGACCGCTTTTGCGCTTGGGGACTGCCATGTTTTCCGGTTCCTTTCCTTCACACCACCGTGTGGTGGATTCTACTCATTGAAACTTCTATGCCTGAAAGCACAAACGGCTATTTTACCAGTAATCCTTCCACTTGTGTAGAGACATTATGTCTTTGGGGGTCTAAATGCCGGAAGGTCAGGCGCGGGGGTGGGCGCGGGCGTGCGTGTCCTTGAGGTGACCGACGGAGAGATGGGTGTATATCTGCGTGGTCGAGAGGCTCGCGTGGCCGAGCATCTCCTGTACCGAGCGCAGGTCGGCGCCGCCGTCGAGCAGGTCGGTGGCAAAGGAGTGGCGCAGGTCGTGCGGAGAGAGAGAAGGGTCGAGTCCTGCCGAGCTGAGCGCCTGTTTGAACATCTTGCGGATGGAGTCGGCACTCATCTGCGTACCGCGCGTGCTGAGGAACAGCGCGTCCGTGGGACGATCCGCAGAGGTGAGCAGACGGGGGCGTGCTATCGTGAGGTATTCGTGCAGGGTGCGCAGGGCAAGCCGGTGCAGGGGGATGATGCGCTGTTTGGAGCCCTTACCGAAGACCGTGACCCGCATCTGGGGGAAATCGATCGCGTTGACGCTGAGCCCCGCCACCTCCGAGATACGTGCACCGCTGGCATAGAGCAACTCGATGATCGCTTGGTTGCGCAAGCCGACCGGGGTATCCGTCTCGCTGACCTCAAGCAGACGCTTAACATCTTCGGCGGTAAGCGTTACGGGAAGCCGTCGGGGCTGCCGAGGACCCGAGACCACGCTCAGGGGGTCGGCCTCAAGATGGCCGCTCTCCACAAGCCAGGTGAAGAAGGCCTTTACGGCCGAAAGGCGTCGGTTGATGGTGGCGCGGCTATAGCGGGCACGGTCCATCTCCGCGAGATAACGACGGGCGGCCCGGTGCTCGATGTCGCCAAGCATCAGACCTTCGCGCTCCATCCACGTGCAGAGATCGGCGAGATCACAGCTATAGGCCCTGACGGTATGCGGTGAGAGGTTGCGCTCAACGCGAAGCACCGTGAGAAAGGCGTCGACGAGCCTATCCCAGTCGGCTTGCCGCGCGGCCGCATGTGCCGAAGCGACCCGCTCCAGGGTGCTCTGGTCTGAAGCGGCCTGCGCCGCTGGCAGGCGGTCGCGACCGCCGTGGCCCTCTGTTGTTCCTCCGGTAGCTGTCATAGCCTCATGGTAGCACGGGCGCATCGCACTCATGGCTCCAAAAAGGGAACCGGGTACGCGGGAAGAAGCGAAAGGAAGCGGTGCTGCTCCCTGAATGCCTCAACGGCAACGCACGCTCGCTGACGGTATGCCGCATAACGCTCCTTCTTGCGCCGTGGCGGAGCGGGCAGTGCCTTGATGATGCCGTAGTTGACGTGCATGGGCTGGTAGTCCTCAAGCCCAGGGTTGGTCGCATACGCAAACAGCGAGCCGAGCACCGTCTCTACCGGCAACACGGGCGCCTCAAGACCTCGCAGCTCAGCATAGGTGGCAAGCGCCGCGAACAAGCCACTTGCTATCGCCTCGGCGTAACCCTCGGTACCGGTTATCTGCCCTGCGAAGCGCAGGAAGGGATGAGAGCGCAGGGCGAAGCTCCTGCTGAGCACCCGGGGCGTGTTGACGAAGGTGTTGCGGTGCATGACGCCAAAACGCGAGAACACGGCCTGCTCGAGACCTGGGATGAGGCGGAATATGCGCTCCTGCTCACCGAAGGTCAGATTGGTCTGGAAGCCGACCAGGTTGTAGGCCGTCCCCTCATTGTTCTCAGGACGCAACTGGACCACGGCCCAGGGGCGCTGCCCTGTACGCGGGTCCCTGAGACCGACCGGTTTGAGCGCCCCGTGACGCAGCGTGTCGTGTCCGCTGCGGGCGACCTCCTCAACAGGCTGGCAGGCCTGGAATAACTCCGCCGTCTCAAAGGAGCGCGGTATGACCCGCTGCGCCTCCGTAAGCTCGCGCACCAGATGGTCGTATTCCTCGCGCGTTAAGGGAGCGTTGAGATAGTCGGCGCCGCTTTTGTCGTAGCGCGATTGGAAGAACAGACGCTCGGTATCAAGCGAAGGCGCCTCGACAACAGGAGCCGCCGCGTCGAAGAAGGCGAGGCTCTCCTGCCCGAGCAGGCCGACGAGTTGCTCCTCGAGAGCCGACGAGGTCAGAGGGCCGGTTGCCAGGATAACGGGGGACTGCGCCTCGATAAGCGCAGGAAGCGCGGTGAACTCCTCGCGGATAAGCTCCACGTTCGGGTGTGCCTCCAGACTTTCCGTCACGAGCTGGGCAAAGGCCTCCCGGTCGACGGCGAGTGCCCCTCCGGCCGCGACCCGTGTCTCCAAGGCGCAGCGCAACACCTGAGAGCCGAGTGTGGACAACTCATATTTGAGGGCGCCAGCGGCCGTGTTTGCGTCAAGGCTCTTGAGGGAGTTGGAACAAACCAACTCCGCCAGGTCCCCGCCTCGGTGCACGGGAGTCTGCCGCCGCGGGCGCATCTCGTACAGACGCACCAACACACCCCGTTCGGCAAGCTGCCAGGCGGCCTCCGAACCGGCAAGTCCCCCACCTATGATGGTCACGCTCTCACTCATACACAGTCTTCTCTCCGGTGCTTCCCTGTATTCTCAGATACCTAAGCGCAAGCCGAATAACGGCCATCCCGCAGACGTGTTACCAAGCCCGCAAGCTCCAGCGCAGACAGATAGCGTACCACCTCGGTGACCTCATCGCCACAGATGCCGAGGAGTTCTTCCACACGCAGCGGTTGTTGGACGAGGGCGGCGAGCGTTTTGGTCTGCCTCCCATTCTGCGCTTGAGCACCCGCGGTAAACCCGAGCGACGCCGGGGCGCCGATTACCGTTGACCTGCCGAATACCTGGCTGAGAGCGTCCTCAAAGCTCTCGTCGTCGACGATGGGCAAGGCGCCATGCAGGATAAGGTGGTTTGCGCCTTTTGACTCCTGCGCGAAGATCGAACCGGGCACCGCGAGAACCTCCTTGCCCTGGGCAAGGGTGGCGTCAGCGGTCGAGAAGGTGCCGCTGGGCAGGCCGGCCTCAACGATGAGGGTGGCACGGGCTATACCGGCTATGAGCCGATTGCGACGGCGAAACCCCCAGCGCGACGGCGGGGCGCCCCAAGGAGCCTCCGCAACGATGGCTCCTCCCGTGGCAAGCACCTCCTCAAACAGCTCACGGCCCCGCTGGGGATACACGACGTCCGCCCCGCATCCGAGCACCACAACCGTCTTGCCGCCCATCTCCAAAGCCCCTCTGTGCGCCGCTTGGTCGCAGCCGATCGCACCGCCTGAGATCACCGCGATGCCCCGAGCTGCCGCCAGGCGCGCAAAACGCCGTGCGCAGTTGAGTCCATAGGGCGTCGCCTTGCGCGCTCCGACGATGGCCAGCCCTGGTATGCCAAGCGTCTCGCACGCGCCTCTGAGATAGAGCCGCTCAGGAGGTTGCTCAACCCGATGCAGCCCTTCGGGATAGTGAGGATGACCGCGCTCGATCTCATATCGCGGGGCTTTTGAGGCTATCATGCCGCTGCTGCTTCCCGGTCGTTCTTGCGAAACCCTACGGCCTCCAGCAAATGGTCGCCCGTGACCCGCTCGCTCTCTTCCATGTCGGCGATGGTGCGGGCAACGGCAAGCGCGCCCATGATGCCCCTGCCGCTCAGCTGGTAGCGCTCCGCCATCATCTCGAGTGAGGCCCGCTCCTTGGTTCCCAACCGGCAGGAGGCAAGCAGGGCCGCTCCCGCGCCGCTCGCGACCGCGTCCGCCGCGCTCGCCTCCACTGGTACGTCGCACGCAGAAGCGCAGGAGACGTCCCGCGGCTCCTGCACCTTCTCACGCGCCTGGCGCCACGCGGCAAAGGCGCGCGCCCTCATAACGCCCTCCCGCAGTTGGGCAGATGTGGTTCCCCTGCCGGTATTGAGCACGTGGGCGGCGTCGGAGCGCCAGACATCGACGGTAATCCCTATCCGGTCCATAAGCGGGCCGCCGACCCGTCCCTGGTAACGGCTGATCTGGGGAGGCGTGCAGGTGCAGCCGCGTTTGGGGTCGCCGTAAAACCCGCAGGGACAGGGATTGGAGGCAGCGATGAGCATGAAGCGAGCCGGGAAGGTGACTGTGCCGTTGGCGCGGGCCAGTGTGACGAAGTTCTGCTCCATCGGTTGACGGAGCAGTTGCAAGACCGATGAGCCGAACTCGGGCAGCTCGTCGAGGAACAGCACCCCATTGTGCGCAAGCGAGACCTCGCCGGCCCGCGTGGGATTACCGCCACCGATGAGGCCGGCCCGTGAGGCTCCGTGGTGAGGCGCCCGGAAAGGGCGCTCGCCCTGGAGGATGCGCTCAAAGGGAAGCCCGGCAACCGAGTGGATGAGCGCGCTCTCAACGCACTCCTCCTCTGAGAGCGGCGGCAGTATCGAGGGCAGGCGGCTGGCAAGCATGGTCTTGCCCGAGCCGGGCGGCCCCACCATCAACAAACCGTGGGAACCGGCCGCCGCTATCTGAAGGGCGCGTTTTGCCAGATCGTTGCCCGCGATGTCCGAGTAATCGGCGCCTCGTCCCGAGTCAAACGGCGAGGCGGGTTCCGGCTCGGCAAAACAACCTTCTCGCAAATCGGAGAGATGCCCGAGACAGACGTGTTCCTGCCCCCGCCGCGTGAACACCCCGGCGACCGTGGGGCCCGTCATCAACCCCAGTCCCTGTTCCTGCGCTATCTGTTCGTAGGCAAGTTGGCCGAATATGGCCTTTACACTCCCGTCGAGAGAAAGCTCTCCCACACAGAGCCGACCGCGGACAAGCCCGGAGTCTATCTGACCGGTGGCGATGAGAAAGCCCAGGGCTATGGGCAGATCGAAGCCCGAGCCGACCTTCTTGACAGAACCGGGCGCCAGGTTCACGACGACAAAACGGTTGCGCATCTCAAAGCCCGCCGCTTTAAGCGACTGACGCACCCGCTGCTTGGCTTCCTGAATGGCGGTGTCTGGCATGCCGACGATATGTATGCCCGGCAAACCCGCACCGACGCTCACTTCAACCGTAACCGGCACCGCCTCGACGCCTTGTATGGTGGCCGTTGTGACGAACCCGACCTGCTCCTCTCGCCGGCTCATGCTCAGTCACCCTCGCCGTAGGCGTCGCGGTGATGGCGCAGGAAGGCCTTGCCATCGCCGGAGAGCAGCAGAGCCACCACGTCGAAGCGCACCCGCGCAGATGGGAGATCGTGCGAGAACAGATACTCCATGGCGATCTTCTCGTACCGTCTCCGTTTCTTGAGGGTGACTGCCTCCTCCGGGAAGCCCGAAGCCTCTGAGCTGCGGGTCTTGATCTCTATGAATACCAGGTCCTCTCCCTCGCGGGCGATAACGTCCGCCTCCCCCGCCTGGCACCTCCAGTTACGCTCGATGATATTCACGCCTCTGTCCTTGAGGAAGGTGCAGACGACTTCCTCCCCCTGCGCGCCGAGTTGCTTGCGTTGCACGGTCATATATACTCCTTGCCGTTTGTTGTGTACGACCTCTGGCGGACACCGCCGATAAGCCGTGCCCGCCCCGGTCACTTGCCCGAGTCACTACACAAAGATGTGGCGTGAGTCTGACCCATCGCTGCCGCAACAATGACCCGGCTCTGACCAGCCTCTGAATGCTTACTGACCCGAATCCGATGTGCGCAGGTCAAAGGCAGCGGGTATCGCAAGAATTGCAACGATGAAAAAGAGCGGACGCCTCAAGGGCGTGTTTCCGCAAACGGTTGTTTTTGAGTGGTAGACGGTATGATAAAAGGGAGGTAGGGAACTCTAGAAGAGTTTCTGCTGGAGGAAATTCTCACAGAAGGTCGCGCGATGCAGAGGGCTCAGACCGCGCTCACGGATGGCGGCGATGTGATCCGCAGAGGCGTAGCCTTTGTTCGAGGCAAAGCCATAGCCAGGAAACTCGCTCTCCGAGGCAACCATCAGGGTGTCGCGACGCACCTTCGCCACGATGGAAGCGGCTGCAATGCAGGCGACCGAGGCGTCCCCTTTCACGATGCAGCGCTCCTTAGGGTGGACGCGCATCGGGTTGCCGTCGATAAGCACAAGGTCGGGTGCAAGCCCGCAGGATTCGATGGCCTGGGCCATGGCCGCGCGCAAAGCGGCAGCCATGCCGATGCGGTCGATGATGGGCGCCTCGATATGGGAGACACCGATGGCGAGGGCGACTTCCTCTATCTTGAGGGCCAATTCCTCGCGTTTAGCTGGGGAGAGTTTCTTGGAGTCGTTCAGGCCCAGGATGGGAGGCTCAAGGGGCAGGGCAACGGCCGCAACCGTCAAAGGCCCGGCAACCGAGCCGCGTCCGACCTCATCAACGCCGATAACGCAGGCAGCAGCGCCTGCCTGACGCTGCTGCTCATAAAGTATAAAAGTACGTTCCTGCTCGTCTTGGACGGACAGTCTGCGTGCCGACACGTCTGGCGTGCTCTCGGCCGACGCTTGCCTAGAAGCCTTTTTCCCTGATACGGGCCGCTTTGCCGATCTTCTTGCGCAGATAGTACAGCTTGGCGCGACGTACGGCGCCGTGGCGCATGACCTCGATGCGGTCGATCTTAGGGGAATGGACGGGGAAGGTACGCTCAACGCCTATGCCGGAAGACAGCTTGCGCACGGTGAAGGTCTCACGGTTGCTGGCGCCGTGACGGCGGATGATGTCGCCCTCAAAGACCTGGATACGTTCCTTGTTTCCCTCGATGATGCGGTAGTGGACCTTAACATGATCGCCCACACCGAAGTCGGGGAGGTTCTCTTTTATCTGCTGCTTCTCAAGCGCACGGATAACATCCATGATTGCCGTTCCTTCACTAGATAGGGGTTGCCATAAGTCTTAGGGCGTCAAAAAACGCGAGTGAGAAGTATAATCGAAAACGCCTGTTATACGCAAATCGACGCCTGTGTGGGGGACGGGGGCAGGTGCCCCACACTGTCCTGTCCCCTTCAGCGTTTGTTGAGGGCGGCATGGCGCATGAGAGCGCGGGGGGCCTCTACGGGACATCCCTGTGTGCGCGCCCATATCTCTATGGTGAGGGCGGCCTGTTCTATGAGCATGCCGAGCCCGTCAATCGCCACGGCTCCCACCGCGCGCGCCGCGCGTAGGAGCGCGGTCTCACCGTGGCCGTAGACCGTGTCGAGCACAACGAGCCCTGCCTTGAGCGCCTCGGGAGCGACCACGGGGGCGTCGGTTGGGTTCATGCCCACCGGCGTGGCATCTATCAGGATGTCCGCCGCCTCGAGACAGGTTGCAGCCTCGCCGTAGGTGGCAAGGCTCAACTTGGGCAGAGGGAGCGCCTCGGCGCGTTCGGGGGTGAGGCGCTCGCACAAAGACCGCAGTTGCTCGCGCGCCGCGTGGGGGTCTCGGCTCAAAACGCTCACGGAGGCCACCTGCGCGTCGATAAGCGACAGCAGGACGGACAGGGCAACCGGCCCTGTTCCGCACAGGACAACCGACGAGCCGGCAACCGCGACGCCACCGTCTCGCTCAAGCGAAGCCACCAGGCCGCGACCGTCAGTGCTGTCGCCCACCAGGAGCGGCTGGTCGGATGGGTCGTTTCTGCGGGGGGAGAAGGTGATCACGTTGGCGTTGCCAACCGCCGCGCTGAAGCGCGTGTGCGTGGCGCAGGCCTTGTAGGCGTCCACCTTATAGGGCGTAGTCACGTTAAAGCCCACAAAACCGGCGGGATCCGCCTGCGCCTCGGCCAGCGCTCGCGCAAACGCAGCGCGGTCCTCGCAGGGATACAGCCCGTACTCCCAATCCAGGCCGAGCGCCTCGTATGCGGCCTGGTGGATAGTGGGCGAAAGCGAGTGAGCTATGGGGTATCCGAGCAGTCCTGCCTTCACGGTTGTTCCCTCCCTAGGCTCGTGGCGTGTGGTTGCGCAGAAGCCAGCGCTCAAAACGTCTGAACAGCAAGGTATACCAGAGGTCTTTGGTCGCCTGCGGTTTAACCAGTATGACGTGATAGCCGAGCAGATGCGCGCCCCAGACGTCCGTTACAACCTGGTCCCCCACACAGACAACCTTCTCGCCGCGCTGCCAGCCGACCGTACGCAAGGCGCGCGGATAGGCAAAGGGCAGCGGCTTCATGGCCTTGTAGACGACGGGCAGCCCGATCTCCGCAGCATACTCGAACACCACCTTGTGCCAGTTGTTGGAAAGCAGGCAGGCACGCAGCCCTGCTTCCTCAAGCCGCCTCACCCAACGCGCCACGTCCTCAGGCAAGCGGTGGGTGTCGCGCGGCACCAGCGTGTTGTCGATGTCGAGCAGAACCACGCGAAACCCCTGCCCTGCCAGCTCATCGGGATCGATACGCACCACTGAGCTGAGGTAGTCGTCGGGAGTGAAGAACGGCATGATCCGCTGCTTATCCTGCTCGTACAGCCGGTCAGCCGGAGACGTCGAAAAGTTCGCGGTACACGACATTAGCCGCCTCGAACTCCTCGTAGGTCACGCAGAAGGTATGGTGGCCGTCCTCGGATGTGAGCACGTAATAGAGATAATCCGTCTCAGCCGGCTGGGCCGCCGCCCGGATGGACTCGATGTAGGGCGAGCAGATGGGGCCGGCGGGCAGACTGGGGTTGAGATAGGTGTTATACGGACTCTCGATGGCGAGGTCGCCCTCAAGCAGGGGGTGCCCGTCGTAGTTGTCAAGGCCCATCGCGTAGACAACCGTTGCGCATATTTGCAGGTACATACCCTCGTGCAAACGGTTATACAGAACGGACGCGACAAGCGGACGCTCCTCGGGGGCAGCGGTCTCCTTCTCGATCATCGACGCCATGACCATCACGTCGAACAGCGTGAGGTTCTTGCTCGCCGCGTAGCTCAAATCGAGGTCGGCGGTCTCGATGGCGAACTGGTCGAGCAGGACGCGTACTACATACTCGGCGTTGGAGCCCTCCGGAATCATGTAGGTCTTGGGATACAGGAAACCCTCAAGCGAGTTGTTGTAGACGCCCTCCAGGAAGGGGTAATCCGCGAGGTATTTGTCGGCTGAATGCGCCTCGGCGATAAAATCGGCGGCCGGGATGCCACACGCCTCCTCCACCCGCGCGGCAGTCGCCTCAAGCGTCAGTCCCTCGGGGATGGTGAGCTTGTTGCCCTCCGCGCTTATCGGAGCCGGACCCGCGATGAGCGCGTCGATGACGGCGTCGTTGTCCATTCCGGTGGACAACACGTACTTACCCGGCTGGAGCCTGCTTTCCACACCACGGCTCTGGACAGCACTGACGAAGGCGGACTCATTGGAGATGACCCTGTCCTTTTTGAGGATCGAGGCTATCTCGGAGGTGGTTGAGCCCTCCGGAACAAAAATCGTGACCTGCTCGCCCGTGCTACCTGCGGCGTCACCTATGAACCCCAGGGACTGTGCGAGCTTAAACCCCCCGAAGATCAGCGCGCCGAGCACCACGACCACGATGGCGATTACGGCCACCATACGTAAGGGGCTGCGCCGAATCGAGCTGCTGTCGACCGCGTAGCCCACAAAGGCATGACCCTCAGAATCCCCGCGCTCAAAACCCTCGTCCGGCAGATAGGCCGCCTCGTCATCTTGCCAGGATGTTTCCGGACGTGAGAAGCGACTGCCGGAGCCACCCGCAGCCGCATGGCGCGAGACGCCCGCATGGGCATTGCGCCGTGAGAATCGTTGAGAAGCCCCCGTCGATGAGGCGCCCGTACGCCCCGAGACACCACTACCGGAGGAGCCGTGCCTCCTTTGATATTCAGACATAGACCCTTAATCCAATCACATAGACACAACCAGCAAAGAGGGCCCTTTACTCCGAACCCTCCGCCTGTTCAAAGACAGCCGCGTCAAGATATGCCCGCAGGATAAGCGACGCAGCGACGGCATCTATTCTACCGCGCATCTCCCGTTCAGTACAGCCGGCCTCTCGCAGATGTCGGCGCGCCTCGGCACTGGAGAGGCGCTCATCCTGATAAACAAGGGGAAGCCCCGTTGCTGCGGCGAGACGCTCGGCGCAATCACGCACGCGTTGGGTCTGCTGGGTCTCCTCGCCGCTGAGGGACAGGGGCAGCCCGATGACAAGCAGTTCTGGTTCGTGATCTTCGATGAGGCGCCGAAACGCCGGTGAGCCTGCCGAAAGATCCTTGGCCGCAAGGATGGTGAGGGGCAGGGCTATCCTTGCGCTCGTATCGCCAGTCGCGACGCCGACGCGCTTCTCTCCAATATCCAAGGCAAGTACCCGCATGCTCCCATTGTATGCCATCTGCCCTCAAACCCCTAGACCCGTTCCCCTCCGCGCGGTACCCTATGAGTGCCCGCTCAAAATCGGCGCAGACGCAAGACGGGACACAGAGGGGAGCGCACCATGAGCAAATCGCGGCTTGAGGCCTTTACCGATGGTGTGATAGCCATCATCATCACGATACTCGTCCTCGGCATAGACGTGCCCGAGGAGGCCAGCTTTGCTGCGCTCTGGGAGCAGCGCACGCAGTTCTTGGTCTACGTTGTGAGCTTTGTGATACTCGCTATCTACTGGAACAACCACCATCACCTGCTCCAGATAGCCCATCGTATCTCGGGTGAGGTCATGTGGTGCAACATCATCCTGCTGCTGTTCCTCTCGCTGTTCCCCTTTACGACCGCGTGGGTGAACACCAATCTCTTTGCCCGCACGCCCGAGCTGCTTTACGGCGGGGTGATGCTCTTGGCTGATGTGGTCTGGCTCGTGCTCGCCCATGCCCTTGTACGCGAGAACGGCAAGGACAGCGCCGTGTCTGAGGCCCTGCGCGACTCCCGTAAGTCCTCTATCTCCATCGCGCTTGTCGCCATAGGGCTCGTCGTTGGC
>JAITEK010000077.1 GCA_031282085.1 Coriobacteriales bacterium | reverse complement strand
TTGTTCAGCACGTCTTCAAACTTCCCAAACTCGGTCTTTACGCTGCCGAGCAGCTTCCACACCTCGCTGGAGCGTTTCTCAACGGCGAGGGTGCGAAAGCCCATCTGGAGGCTGCTCAGGAACGCCACGAGGTTCGTCGGGCCCACTACGGTAACGTGGAAGTCGCGTTGCAGCGTCTCAAAGAGGCCGGGGATGCGCAGTATCTCGGCGTAGAGGCCCTCGGTCGGCACGAACATGATGGCAAAGTCGGTGGTCACGGGCGGGTTGATGTATTTGTCGCGGATGTCGCGCGCGAACTTCTTGAGGGAGGTCTCAAGGCGCTTGATAACCGTGGCGGACGCCTCCGCACCCTCACCCTCGTAGGCGTCGAGCAGGCGCTCGTAGTCCTCGATGGGGAACTTGGAGTCGATGGGCAGCAGCAGCACATCGGAGTCGTCGTCGCTGCGTCCGGGCAGCTTGATGGCAAACTCCACCCGCTCCTGGCTGCGCTTCTTGGTCTGCGCGTTGGTGAGGTACTGCTCTGGCGAGAGTATCTGCTCGAGGATGGCGCCGAGCTGGTATTCGCCCAGGTTGCCGCGAATCTTCACGTTGGCGAGTACCTTCTTGAGGTCGCCGACCCCGTTGGCCAGCGTCTGCATCTCGCCCAGCCCCTTGTGCACCTGCTCCAGCCGTTCACTGATGAGAGTAAAGCTCTCCGTAAAGCGCTTCTCCACGGTCTCTTGGAGCTTTTCGTCAACGGTCTTTCGCATTTCCTCAAGCCGGCCGGCGTTGTCGTTTTGTAGCGCCACCAGCCGTCCCTCCATCGTCTCGCGAATCTCCTTGAACTGCCGGGCCAGCTCCTCACGGCTCTCTCGCAGCGCCTTGGCGATCTCCTCGCGGGTTATGAGCAGGGTCTGCTCGGTTGCCGTGCGCGAGTCGCCGAGGGTCTTGGCGGTCTCCTCGCGCGTTGCCTGCTGCTGTTTGAGCAGCTCCTCGCGGTTGCGCCCGAACTCCTCTCGGATGAGTCCGTCCATACGGGCAAATGCGGCGTCAAGCGCCTCAAAACGGTTGTGCTGCACGTCGAGCCTCTGCCGCAGGGCGAGTAACTGCTCCTCGAGCGCCGCCTGCCGCTGCGCCTCAAGCGCGTCGCTCGCGTCGTGCGAACCGCCGCGGTTCTTCAACACCACAATGAGCAGGATGATGACGAGGACCAGCAGGAGAAGCAGGGCTGCTGCAAGCACTCCCAGCACGACTGAGTTAGAAAGGGCTGATGAAGGTTCCACAAGGCACTCCTTTGATAACGGGATGATGAACATGATACTACTCCTGCTACTGCGCTATACTGGAAACCGACAGATAGTGCACGTAGGTACTATGTGCCGCGTGGTTGCGTGTCGCGCGCTGCGTGCTCTCTATGCGTCGTGCGTCGCTCGCTATCGCTCGCGACTGGATTCTGGGACAAGCCCAGAATGACGGGCAAAAAAGGTTCGTCGCTTTGGATTCAGCCCGGAATGACGGACTTCTTTTTGTTCGTCACCCTGGGTTTAGCCCAGGGCCCACCCGGCGGCGGGAGCCGACGGATGCACTGAATACCGCGGGGCGGTGCGGCCGCTCTCGTGGTACTGGTAAGGATGAACAGGGACGGAGACAAGGATACCGTATGCCGGGAATCGTATTAGTTGGTGCCCAATGGGGCGACGAGGGTAAAGGCAAGATCACCGACCTCATTGCGCACGACTTCGACTTCGTGGTGCGCTTCCAAGGCGGCAACAATGCAGGGCACACGGTCATCCACGGTGACAAAAAGCTCGCGCTGCACCTCATCCCCTCCGGCATCATGTACCCCAGCGTCACGCCGCTCATCGGCAACGGCTGCGTCATCGACCCGCGCGTACTCATCGAGGAGATGGACATGCTCGAGGGCGAGGGCTTCTCCACCGAGCGCCTGCTCATCTCCGGCAACGCGCACCTCATCATGCCCTACCACCTCGCGCTGGACCACGAAAGCGAGCGGCGCCTGGGCGTAAACGAGATCGGCACCACCAAACGCGGCATCGGCCCGGCCTATCAGGACAAAGCCACACGCTCAGGCATCCGTGTGCAGGACCTGCTCGACGAGCATATCCTCCGCCTCAAGGTGCAGACTGCGCTTGTTGAGAAGAACGATCTGTTGACGAAGATCTACGGCGCCGAGCCCTTTGACGCAGAGACGATCTGTACGGACTACCTGCGCTATGCCCAGCGACTCACCCCGCATATCACCGAATCGAGCCAGCTGCTCAACGAGGCGCTGCACGAGGGCAAGTGGGTGTTGTTTGAGGGCGCTCAGGGCACCCTGCTCGACATCGACCACGGCACCTACCCCTTTGTTACCAGCTCGTCGTGTACGGCGGGCGGTGCTGTTATCGGCAGCGGGGTGGGGCCGACCACCATCAACAAGGTCTTGGGCATCGCCAAGGCCTACATCACGCGGGTTGGCTCCGGGCCGTTCCCGACCGAGCTCTCCGACGAGATCGGCGCGAAGCTCGGCAACGTGGGCAGCGAGTTCGGCACGACAACGGGGCGCGCGCGGCGTTGCGGCTGGTACGACGCGGTAATCGTGAAGTACGCCGCCCAGGTCAACGGGCTGACCGACCTGTGCATCACCAAACTCGACGTGCTGAGCTGCCTCGAGACCATCAAAGTCTGCGTCGCCTACGAGCATGAGGGCCGGCGTTACACCACGGTACCCGGCTCGCAATCGGCCTTTCACCACGCGACGCCCATCTACGAGGAGCTGCCCGGCTGGCAGACCGACATCACCGGTTGTCGCACGTTTGAGGAGCTGCCTCGCCAGGCGCGGGATTATATCGAGTATATCGAGGAGCTTTCGGGCGTGCAGGTCTCGCTTATCGCGGTTGGTCCCGATCGCCGGCAGACCATCACACGCGGTTGGCAGACCCGGTAGGGGGCGTATCTGGTGGGTTATCGGATAGATTTGAGGAAACCGTGAGCGGAAGACACTCAAAGAAATCGGGCGGCAAGCGTAGTTTGATTACGGTATCTACTCGTGTTGATGAGCGGGCAGAGGCCAAGCGCCGCGAGATCGACCATATCGAGGAGGATCTTGAGCGTGTTGAGCGGGAGCTGCTCGCCCAAGCCGTGCTGGACCAGAGTATTCCCGAGGGGCATGTTGAGGGTAACGAGATAGATGCCATCATCTCCAGCTTGCTGGGGAGCGGCAACAGGAGTTCCGCGAAGCCGGATACGAAGCGGTCCGCCGCTGCGCCTGCTGCGTCTGCTGCGACGGGTGCTGCTGCGCCTGCTGCGCCCACCGACCCTGCGCCCACCACGGCAACGCCCTCCGGGGTCGCCGCCGCTGCACCCAAGGTCGTGTCGGCTGCCGCGCCGAAGGTCGTGCCAAAGGCCGCACCCGCAACGCCCGCAACGCCCGCAACGACAGCCGCGTCTGCCGCACTTGCTGCTGCGCTTGAGTCAACGGCTCCGGCCGCGCCAGTGGTTGTACCGGCGCCCGCCAAACCCGTGCCCGTCAAGCCTGCCAAACCCGTCAAACCCGAAAAGCCTGCCAAGGCAGCCAAATCCGCAGTAAACCCCCTCCCGGTTGCCCCAGCCGCGCCGGTTGTTGTCTCCCTGTCGGATTCCGACGTCGCGCCCAATGCCGCGCTTGCGGCCACGGTGTCTACCGCGCCTGTTGTCTCCGCCCAGGAAGCGGAGCCTGCGTTCGCTGCGCCACGGGAGTCCGTGTCCGCCGCGCTGCCAGAAGCAGAGCCGACAACGGCGTTCGCGCCCGCATCCGTGACAGCATCAACATCAGCATCTGCGTCAACCGCGGAGTTCGCCGCCCCTTTTATCATTGAGCCCCCTCGGCATCGCCATGTTTGGCCGCTCATTATCTGCGCGGCTGCTGTGTTTATCGTGGCAACGGGCAGCATCACCCTTCTCACCAAGAGTTTTATGATGGACCAACTTGAGAAGCGCACGGCCATCCAACAGGAGGCCAATGGCTACCTCGACGGCTCCATTGCACTTATCCAGGAGGCGGACAGCGTTATCGTCGAGCTTGATCGCGCGGTGGAGAACCAGATCGCCGAAGAGGACCTGCCGCGGCTCGAGGCGCTGCTCGACCAGCTCGTTGAGACGCAGAGCACGCTTGATCGGGCCATTGGACAGGCCACCTTGGCGCAAGAGACCTTCCTCGGGGCCGAGGACCAGGAGCTTGCGGGGCATGCGCGGGAGGCCGCCGAGTACCGCAAGCAGATGCTGGACATGAGCATGGTCCTTGTGGGCTCCGACGTTGCCGCCATGAAGGCGGTCCTCGATCTTGAGTATGCGTGGACGCTCATCGTCGACGCCGACGCGAATATGCGCTCCGCGGTTGAGGTGACCGCATGGGGCGCCGTTACGGATTCTCGCGATTATAACCAGGAGGCGGTTAACAAGCTCGTTCTTGCGGAGGAGGCGCTTGGGCTGGCGGGCGAGGTCTTTCCCCAGGCCGATCTCACCGTGCTGACTACCTATCTCAGCGCCAAGAAGGCTTCCGCGGAGCTCGCGCTTGCCTCCGACCAGGCGTGGCTCGATGGCGATTATGACACCGCCTACAGCAAGAACGAGGAGTTCATCGGCAAGGACGCCGAGGCGGTTGAACTTGCCAGCGCCATCCCGTCCGATCCGTTGAGCCTCATCGTCACGGCGTATGAGAATCTCACCAAGCAGCAGCGAGAAGATTATAAAGCCGTGCGCTCTCAGGCGGCTGAGGCGGACGCGTTTCTGCGTGCCTATCTGGGCGTTGATATTCGGCAAGAGGAATCCGCAACGAGTGCGGAGTAATGGGGAGGGAACGAGTCAGCACCTTCTGGCAGGCTTTGGAATATAATAGCGATATAGGGGCAGGTTCTGTTTGGAGGACTGATGGCAAATTTAATCGAATACGTGGATGAGCTTGTCCAAGAGGTGGGCCCACGGCCGGCAGGCACCCAACAGGAGCACCAGGCGGCGGAACTCATCGCGTCACGACTCGACGAGTTCGGCATGAAGGTGGACATCGAGGAGTTCTCCTGCACGCGCAACGTCGGTTGGGTACGCGCCCTGTACTACGGGCTCTGCGTCGGCGGCGCCGCAGTGGGCATCTTGCTGGCGAGCTTCCGTATCCTCGGAGTGCTGCTCGTTGTTGCCGGCGTTATCCTCATGCTTCTCGATTATTTTGGGAAGAATCCCCTGTTCTCGCTGTTCAAGAACAGCCTGAGTCAAAACGTCATCGCGCGCTACCTCCCGCCGGGGGTTGAACCGTCCAACCGCACCCGCAAGGTGATCGTCCTGGCGCACTACGACTCCGCGCGCACGATGGTGCAGTCGGCGCCGCCCCTGGTCGCCCACTACGCGCTGCTGCGGCGCGCCATCCGGGCCGCTATGATCGCCCTTCTCGTCCTCATGCTTCTCATGCTCATCCCCTTTCCCGCGATTATGTTGACGATCCTTGCGGTTCTCACTGGTATCGTGGCGATTGCGGTGCTTCTTGCGTTGGTCGCGGAAATCGCTAACTTCTTCACGCCCTACAACCAGGGGGCGAATTGTAACGGCTCGAGTATCGGCGTGTTGTACGGGCTGGCCCAGATACTCACGTCGGGGACGAATGTTGGTGCTCTGCGCAGCCGCTCTGCCCGAGGCGCGCGAAGTGGCGCGGCACGGAGCAAGCGGGAGCGCGCCGGGCGTGGCTCGCGCAATCGACGCGAGGCGGCTGGTGCGGCCGGCGCGAGTGGAGTCGCCGGGGCTGCTGTTGCTGCCGGAGCCGGAGCCGCCGCTGGCGCCGGAGCTGCCGCCGGAGCCGGAGCTGCTGCTGGCGCAAGGCGCGGTGCGGCAGGACGCGAGGCGTCTGCGACAGGTAGGGCAAAGACCGTGGCAGGAGGTCTTCTGGGCCGCTTGCAGGGCGTAACCCATCCACAGGAAAATCAGCAGGCGCCTGGCGAGGAGTTGAGCCGCAGGGGGCAGTCGGCTCGAGAACTCCGTGTGCGCCCCCGCGAGGAAGCTCCCGGCGAAACAGCACCGCAGGCGACGACGCCGCAAGAACCGGTGCGGCCCCAGGAGCAACAGACGGCAAACGAGCCGCTTTCGCTGTCCCGGGGTACCGAGAGCACGGTGCAGTCTGTGGGAGATAACCTGGTGAACCCCTTTATCTCGCAGCGGCCTCCGCTGGCGGAGATCGAGGAGATGAACCACGCGCGCGAGGAGGAACGCAGGCAGCGTTTGGAGGAACAACGCAAGCGCGAACAAGTCGAGCAGGAGCCTGCCGAGGGCGGGATGCCGGCGTGGTTTGTGCAGGCGAAGAAGAATGCGGAGAAGAAGGCGGAGCGTACTCGGCGCAGCGCGGATGGGGCGGAGGTTGTGCGTTCGCGGTTTGCCGACGTGCCGATTTCGGGACGGGCGCTGAAGGCCGATGAGCTGGAGGCTGCCGAGGCGGCGGCCGCACAGGCCGCCGCGGAAGCGGAGGCGAACGCGGCCGCGGCTGCACAAGCTGCCGCCGGAGCCGCCGGAGCCGCCGCCGAGGCGGGCGCGGGTGAAAGCGCTGCTGCCGGCGTGAGTGCGCCAAGTGATGTGCGCGCGACGGAGGGGGCGCAGCTTCTGCATCCCGTAGCCAGGGCGCAGGTCTTGCAACCGGTGCTCGGGCAGCCAACGGCCGAGCTTGAGCCAGTTGCTGCACCGCAGGCAGGCTACGCGTCGGCCGCAGTTGTAGACGAGCGAGCGGTTGTTCCCGTAACAGCCGAGTTGGATTTCTCCGGCCTCGACCGCGAGGCCTTTAAGGTGCTGCCCGGCGAGAAGGACGACCGGGGCGTTATCGTGCCTGCTCATGGCGGCGACGCCGCAGAGGGCACGAGGGCGCCTGGCATCGCGGCGCGGGAGGTCACGCCCAGCTTTTTGGGAGGCGACAACACGCCTGGCCGCGCGCCGGCCAACAGCGAGGCTCGTTTCGCAGCAAGTGACGCCGAGTTTGCGGACACCGAGGAGGAGTTGCGGGCCTTCGCAAGCGGCGGTCCTCATGCGGCTCCGGCAATCCCGGCGGCCCCTGCGGTTCCGGCGCAGGTAGACTTGCAGGTTCCCCGTCCGGCGGATTCCCGTCAGACGGCTCTGCGCAATCGGTTGCGCGGCTTGCCGAGCGTCTCAACCGAAGGCGCCGGAAGCGTACCGGCGCAGCAGGCGACGCTCGACACCGAGCTTGTTGCCAAAGAGGAGCTGTTTGCCGAGCGCGATTCCCTCGTGAACGCAACGGGCGCCTTTGTCCCGCTGGGGACCACAGGCGTGATGAAGCCCATCGGCGAGGATTTGCTCTCCTACCACGACGGCGAGGAGATATACCTTTCCGACGCCGACGACGCGACTATCTCCGGTCACTACTCAAAGACCGGTGAGTATTCGGAGCCCGAGCTGGTGAATATCCCCAATTCGCGGGTAAAGTCGTTCCTCGGCTCGGTGGGCGACCGCCTTTCCGGCAAGAAAAGGGAGCGTCTCGACAATTCACCGGCGTCCTGGCTGGGCGTGGATGAGAAGTTCAACGCGCGCAAAGAGGGTTCGCAGATCGGCTCGTGGGAGAACTTCAACGAGGATGAGGACGAGAGTTGGAACGGCGGAGCCTTTGGCGGGGCAAACCCGGAGGAAAATGTTGAGGCGATGATGAACCTGAGCCATGAGCTGCTGGACAAGGAAGTCTGGCTGGTGGCGCTCGGCGCGACCGAGTCCAAGCACGCGGGTCTCGCCAACCTGTTTGCGAACCACGGCAATGAGCTGAAAAGCGCACTGTTCATCAACCTGCTTGGTGTGGGTATCGGGGACTTGGTGTTTACTGTCTCTGAGGGGAATTACCGCCCCGCGCAGACCGACCATCGTATGCAGAGCCTCATTACAAGTGCTGCTCAGAGCATGGATATTCCCATCGCCCCCGTGACGTTCTCCGCGTTTTCTACCGACGGCACGGAGGCGCTCAGGCATGGAGGCCGCGCTATCTCGCTCATGGGCCTGGGCGACCAGGTGCCCGTCAACTGGCGTTGGTCCGACGACGACGTCTCCGCCCTTGTGGAGGAGAATATGGTGGACGCCGCCGCGTTGGTCATAGAGACGATAAAGAACAGCTAAGGTATCTGGGACAGCATATGAACATCATCATCGTAGGATGCGGAAGGGTCGGGTCCAAGCTCGCCATGCTTTTTTCGGGGCGGGGGGACGACGTTGCGGTTATCGATATGGACCCGGATTCCTTCAGCAGTTTGGGGCGCAATTTTGAGGGCCGCACCATCGTCGGCGTTGGTTTTGACGAGGACGTGCTCCGTGGCGCCGGCGTTGAGGAGTGCGACGTTCTTGTTGCCGTGACCGACTTTGACAACACGAACCTCATGATCTCCGAGGTGGGGCGTCGGCTTTTTGAGGTGCCGCACGTGCTCGCGCGCCTCTACAACCCCGACAGGGAGAACGCCTACCTGCAACTCGGGCTCGACTACGTCTGTGGCACCACGTTGGCCGCCGAGGAGATGTATTCCAAGATCGTCGCCGGCCACGGCAATCACGTCGACACCTTCGGTGATTTTGAGGTGCTGCGCTTCTCGCTCAACCTCTCCTCCGAGGGCCTTGAGTCCATCAGAGTAAGCGAGTTGGAGCGCGACCACGAGGTGAGGATCATCGTCTTTGAGCGCAAGAGCACGGGGCAAAGCTCCATTCCCTCGGAGGACAGCGTCCTGTACGCCGGTGACATCATACTAGCCTGCGTGCGCGTCGACCGCATCGACCGCTTCAAACACTATATGGTCGGGTAAGGGGTTTGAGGTAATCTCATGTATATTGTGATAAACGGCGGCGGCAAAATCGGTGAGTACCTGGCGACCAAGCTGCTTGGCAACCGCCATGAGGTGGCGATCATCGAGCAGAGCGCCAAGCGCATCGACCACCTTTCGCTTACTCTGCCTGCTAAAACGCTGATGATTCTCGGCGATGGCTGCGACTCGGTATACCAGGCCGACGCGGGAACAGGTGAGGCTGACATCTTTGTCGCGACCACCGGCTTGGACGATGTGAACCTTGTGTCCTGCGAGATCGCCAACCTGGTGTTCGGCGTGCCGCGCACCATCGCACGCGTCAACAACCCCAAGAACGAGCGGATATTCCGGCAGATGGGTATTGAGGCCGTGTCCTCCACGTCGGTTATTACCCGTCTCATCGAGAGCGAGGCGACCGAGGGGGCCGTGCACGCGATCATGTCGCTCACCCAGGGAGACCTGGTGCTGACCGAAGTGAGCATCCCACGGCGCGGCCGAGTCGTTGGCGATGATGACGATGAGGCGCCGGGGCGCAGGGTGGCCGACATAACGCTGCCGGCAGGGAGCCTGCTCGTTGCCGTCGGGCGTGGTGAGTCGCTCGAGATCGTCACCGGTTCCACCGTGCTGCACCCCGGAGACGCCGTCATCTGCGTGAGCAAAGAGGGGCTTGAGGGCGCTATTCGCGACGCACTCCTCGACCTCTGAGCCAAAGCCCCGCCACAATATGCTAAAATTGCAACTCGCCACCAAGTGGGGATGTAGCTCAGCTGGGAGAGCAATAGCTTTGCAAGCTATAGGTCGTGGGTTCGAACCCCATCATCTCCACCACTCACTTTTCCTGCGGTTTTAGCCGCTAGAGCACGCATACTGCCAAGCGGTGCCCAGGGGCGCTCGCAAGCTCCCGCCCGGCCTCGCTGAATCGTGTGTCGCGTGCTGCGCACGCTCTTGGTGCGTCGCCCGCTATCGCGTGCGACTGGATTCTGGGACAAGCCCAGAATGACGGGCTTTCTTTTGTAGCGGGCTGCCTTTTACACGCAACTTATTTTTGTTCGTCATTCTGGCTTTATGCCAGAATCCAACCGGCGGCGATAGCCGACGGGATTACAGAGAGCGCGCAGCGCGACACAGGGGAGCGATACTCAAAGAGCGCGCAGCGCGACACACTGTTGGTGACCTTCACGCAAACTGTGCTGCGTGTTGCGCACGAATGGGGTGGGATGGCGTACAATAGGTTAATCGACACTTCTTTTGAAGAATCAGCGGGGTAAGGGAGAGAGCTCTCCGTTAGCCCATGACCAATAGTGAAGGAGTATTAACTCTATGGCTCAACGTAATCCCATGAACGACCGTTATCAGGGCGACGGGCCGGGCGGGCAGACGCGCAAGTCAGCTGCTCGGGCAAAACCGATTAAGCAGGCTGCGTCGACTGTCCATATCAAGAAGAAGCCGCAGACTCCTGCTGAGAAGCGTGCCGCGCGCAAGGCCCGGGAGAGGGAAGAAGCCGCAAAGGCCGCCGAGAGGGCACGTAAGGCTCAGGAGAAGGCCAAGGCTGAGGCTGCCGAAGCCGCCGAGGCGGCGGGAGCCGCGGCCGGTAAAGCGGGAGGCTCGGGGCTGGCAAAACCGGCGGAGCAGCCCAAGAGTCTGCTGGGCAAGCTGTTCGCGCCCAACCCCAACGCGCCCACAAACGAGGAGTACAAGAAGTGGAGCCGCATATACTGGATGCTTATCGTCGGCGGCATCGGCTTTCTTGCGGTCTCGTTCCTCACCCAGAGTTATCTTGCCCAGAGTTCATCGTGGATGGTGGTAATCGGTGGCGCCTATGCCTGCATTATCGCCGCGTTCGTTGTCGATCTCCGCAAGAGGCGTCCTTTGCTGAGGGATCACCAGAAGCAGAGCATCGGCAACAAAAGTCCCAAGCAGCTCAAGCATGAGCAGGAGGCCCGGGAGCGTGCTGCGGCCATCGAGGCGGCCCGCAAGGCAGCTAAGGAATCCAAGCGCGGACCCCGCCGCAAGAAGAACAATGACACCATCGTCCCTGGCGAGGAACAATAAGAGGCGCAGGGCAGCGCGTGACAGACAGGACAAACAGAGGAGAGGACGGCCCATGAAGCAGTATCAGATCTTTGTCACCGGCAAGCAGGGCATCTTCGACCCGGCGGGCAAGACGGCGCAAAACGCCCTCGACAACCTGGGCTACGAGGGGGTCGCAGACCTCAAGATCGGCAAATTCATCCAGTTGAGTTGCGACGATAGCGTCTCGCCCGAGAAGGTGAAGGAGATGTGTGAGAAGCTGCTCGCCAATCCCATCATCGAGGACTTCCGCATCGAGCAGACGGGAGCGTGACGGCTATGCGCTTCGGGGTAGTGGTGTTTCCCGGTTCCAACTGCGAGCAGGACGTTGTGCATGCGTTGCGACACCTCGGCTATGAGGCCAGCTATGTCTGGCATCAGGATACCGACCTTGAGCCCTATGACGCGATAGTGCTGCCCGGTGGCTTCTCCTATGGCGACTATCTGCGCTGCGGCGCGGTCGCGCGCTTTTCGCCCGTGATGGACGCGGTGTTTGCCTACGCGAACGCGGGGCGGCCGGTCATCGGCATATGCAATGGCTTTCAGATCCTTACGGAGGCCCATCTGCTGCCCGGTGCGCTGCTGCGCAACGCTGGCCTCAAGTTCATCTGCGAGAGTGTGCCGCTGCGCGTGGAACAAAGCGTCTGCCAGTGGCTTAATCTTGAGCCGGGCACGGTGGTACACATCCCCATCAATCACAACGAGGGCAATTACTTCTGCGACGAGGCGACGCGCGCGCAGCTTGAGGCCAACGGACAGATAGTCCTGCGCTACTGCAACCCGGACGGCACGCGCAACCCCGACGGCAGCGCCCCCAACGGCGCCTTTGACGACATCGCCGGCATCTGCAACGAGCGCGGCAACGTGTTCGGTCTCATGCCGCACCCCGAGCGCGCCACCGACGGCCTCTCCGGCTCCCACGCCACCGACGGCGCCGCCTTCTTCACGGCGATTGCCGCACAGGTAGGTTCCTACGCAAAGGAGGTCTGCGGCGCATGAGCGCAACAGAGAACACAAAAACCACCACCGCTATCCCCGCGCCGGTTGCCGACGCGGTTGAGACGCTCGACGCCGAGCTTGCTCCCGAGGTGGCCGTGCAGTTGGGGCTTTCCCTCGACGAGTATCGCAACGTCGTGGCGACCCAGGGCCGCGTGCCTTCGCTCACGGAGTTGTATATCTACTCACTCATGTGGAGTGAGCACTGTTCCTACAAGCACTCCAAGAAGCAACTGCGCCTGTTTTCCAGCGAGGGCGCCTACGTGCTGCAGGGCCCCGGCGAGAACGCCGGCGTCATCAGCGTGGGCGACGGCTGGGCGGTCGCCTTCAAGATGGAGTCGCATAACCATCCGAGCGCCATCGAGCCCTTTGAGGGCGCGGCAACCGGTGTGGGCGGCATCATCCGCGACATCTTCACAATGGGCGCACGCCCCATCGCAAGTCTCGACTCGCTGCGCTTTGGCACGCTCGACAAGCCGCGGCAGCGCTACCTCTTTGAGGGTTCGGTTGCGGGCATCGGCGCCTACGGCAACTGCCTTGGCGTGCCCACCATCGGTGGGGAAGTGTATTTTGAGGAGGCCTACGAGGGCAACTGCCTCATCAACGCCATGGCCATCGGGCTCATGCGCGAGGAGAACCTCACGCGCGCCGTCGGCTCGGGGCCGGGCAACCTTGTGGTACTCATCGGCTCGTCCACGGGGCGCGACGGCATCGGCGGCGCAAGCGTACTGGCAAGCCAGGAGTTTGACGAGGCGGCCGAGAACAAGCGACC
>JAITEK010000035.1 GCA_031282085.1 Coriobacteriales bacterium | reverse complement strand
TTCTCCATCGCCCGCGCAAAGGTACCCTCTCCCCGCTGGTCGTCGTGCATTTCCTCAAGCCCATCGAGGCTAATCCAGATGAGGTTGGAACGCGCGGTTATGGGTTGCTGCGCGTTGGTAGTAACCGTTGTGGAGTGAAACCCCATCGCGTGCGCCCCGTCGATGAGCGTATTGATGTCGGCGCCCGCCTCCTTGTCGCGCCACAGATGCGGCTCGCCGCCCTCAAAGTCGATGAAGCGGCTGCCTGCGTCGTAGCAGTATTGCATCTCCTCGCGCACCTCGTCCAGCGTTTTGGTGAGCACCGCAGGCCCTTCCTTTACGATGCAACAATGCCGGCACCGCAGGTTGCATAAGTCGGTGATGAAGATAACCGATTGCAGCGGCTTGCGCCGCCCCAGCACCTTACACTGGAAGAACCACCAGGGGTAGTAGAACATGCCTTTCGCCATCGTCATCATCATCCCAAAAGCGCTGGCAGGTGCCAGGGAGTGAGCCCGGTTACGGCGAGTATCAGTACAAAGGCCATCAGCAGGTTGCGCGAGAGGTACCAGCGGATCATAAACCAGTCGGTTCCGCGCTCAACGATGCGGTCCCAATGCTCCATGGGGCCCATCCAGCGCCGGTAGACAAAGGGCGCGGCGTTGTCCTGGGCGTAGCGCAGTATCAGGCGCGAGAAGCCCACGGCCATCGGCAGGGTGAGCAGCACCGCCAGCGTCAACACCGGCAAAAAGCCGAGCAGCACCCCGGCGAGCACCGCGCCGTAGGACAGCACAACAAGAGCCACGCTGCTCACGGCGCCAGCTTTCTGCGAGCCGGCGAACACCGCAAACGTGGTGCGATGAGCGGCTTTGTCCGACTCAAAGTCCATGGTCGCGTGGGCGTTGAGGATGTTCATGGCGAGCAGTCCCGTGGGGATGGAAACGAATACGGCCAGCGGATCTACGCGTCCGCACACCACAAAGTAGGCGGAGATAACCACGAGCGGGCCGAGGATAACGCCCACCACCAGCTCACCCAGGCCGTGATAGCTCAGGCGCAGCGGCGGGCCGGCGTAGGCGATGCCGAGCACGAGGGCACAACCGGCGAATATGAGCACTTCCCAGCCTCGGATGGCAAAGATGAGCGCCCCCAAGGCGCCAGCAATCACGAGGAAAAGAATGGCGACCTTGCGCGTGTCGTCGAGCGTCACACCTGTTTTGAGGTAGGCGCATTTGCCCATACGGGAACGCATGCCCCCCTCTTGCAGCTCCTCGCGCCGCGCAACCGCTCCTCCGCGATAGTCAAAGTAGTCGTCGAACAGGTTGAGCCCCAGGTGAGCATAGGCCACGCCGACAAAGCCCGCGGCCGCGAGCAGCAGGCTGATAGCCACCGGCAGCGTTCCCTGCGACAAAATCGTGCTCAGGGCAAGCACCGCCCCCAGCAGATAAGGTGTGAGCGACTGTCCCAACGCATGGGGCCGCGCCGCGTTGTGCCAAAACGTCAATGACCTACCAGCCAGCATCTTGTTCCTCTCTTTCGTTTTGTTACTTACGAAAAGGATAGCATTGTTTTGGATGAGTGTTTCGCGCGCAGGATAAGGACAAAGTGCTTTGAAACCTATATAATTAGCCATCGGAATACAAGGATGAGAGCCTGGCGCGAACACCTGGCGGTACACCTGAATATAATGACTGAAAAGGACTGAGTGGTGGCTGAACAGAAGGGCTTCATCGGTAAAAACTATAATCTGCGGTTCCACACGTTGGCAAACCGCCTGGTACTCGTCTTGGTGTTGGCATTTGGCATCATGCGCATCGCAACCGCCCTCTCTCAGGGTGCTTTCAACGAGGCCGTCATCACCGCGCCAACGGTGCTCATCGTTGTGCTCGTTATCTTCATCGTCTCCCATATGCACGTCGGCAACCCGGCCTACTATATGCCGCTGGTTCTGTACGCCATCTACCTTGGCGCCTCTCTGCTCATGCAGAGTTTTACCTACTACTACCCGATGACAGCCCTGATCCTCATGGTAAGCGCACTGTACCTCAACAGGCAGGCGACGCTGGTGTATGTGCTGGTCTCAACAGTGGTGGGCGCCCTGCTCATTGGCCTGCGTCTGCCACTGACAAGCCTGGAGCGCCCGGTCGAGACGGTGTCTGTCATGGAGATGGTGATGAATTATGGGATGCTGCTCAGCATATCGGTTGTCGCGTACGTCCTTACGCGCTTCATCTCCATCAAGAATGAGAGCGCCAGCCGGGACTCGGACGCCTTTGCGACCTACTTTGCAACCACGCCGAACGCAACGGCCCTGGTAGATTATGATGGCAAGGTCTTCTACTTGAGCGCCAGCCTCTCAGAACTCGCCGGGCTTAACGACCCCAAAGACGCGGTTGGCCACGTGCTCACCGACCTGTTTGAGGATGGGCCGTTTAAGAGCCTGTTCGCGGAGCTCACCCAGATACGGAGCTACTACGAGGACACCCGCCCCATACGCATCGGCGCCGCGGGGCGGTTGTGCTACCTCAAGATACTCGCCGACCGGCTGCGCGGTGAGAGCGAGGGCATCTTCATCGACATCACCGACATCACCCCCATCATGGAGGCGCGCATCGCGGCGGAGGAGACCAGCCGCGCAAAAAGCGCCTTCCTCGCAAACATGAGCCACGAGATTCGCACGCCCATGAACGCCATCATCGGCATGACCTCCGTCGGCGAGCAGGCAAGCGACCCCGTGCGCAAAGACTACGCGTTCGCCAGGATAAAGGAGGCGTCGCACCATCTGCTGGGCGTTATCAACGACATCCTCGACATGTCAAAGATCGAAGCGAACAAGTTGGAGCTCTCGGAGATCGTTTTTGATTTTGAGGAGATGGTCCGGCGCGTGGTGGGCATCATCCGATTCCGCACGGACGAGAAAGGCCAACGCCTTGTCCTCAACTCCGATCCCACCCTGCCCACGTGGCTAAACGGGGACGATCAGCGGCTCGCGCAGGTGCTCACGAACCTGCTCTCAAACGCCCTGAAGTTCACGCCAGAGGACGGCACCATCACCGTGAACACAATACTCGTCTCGTGCGTTGACGGCGTCGCCACGGTGCGCGTGGAGGTCAAAGACACGGGCATCGGCATTTCCGAGAAGCAACAGGAGCATCTCTTTGAGCAGTTTGAGCAGGCCGAAAGCTCCACGACGCGCAAATACGGCGGCACGGGGTTGGGGCTTTCTATCTCCAAGAACATCATTGAGAAGATGGGCGGCGCCATCGGCGTGAACTCCGAGATAGGCCAGGGCTCAACCTTCTTCTTTGTCGTACGGCTGCGGACCGCCGACGCCTCCCCGCAGCCTGCTACGACGCATGGGCAATCCGAACGGGAGCTCCTGGGAGACAACTGGCACCAGGGCAAATTCAGCAAGTATTGCCTGTTACTGGTGGAAGATGTTGAGGTTAACCGCGAAATCGTGAGCGCTCTGCTTGAGGACACGCACATCGAGATCGTCTGTGCCGGAGACGGCCTGGAGGCGGTGGAGAAGTTCTCCGCGGAGCCGGAGCGTTACGACATCATCCTCATGGATGTTCAGATGCCTGTTATGGATGGGTATGAGGCCACGCGGCGCATCCGCGCACTTGCCACACCCGCCGCCAAGACCGTGCCCATCATCGCGCTCACGGCAAATGTCTTTCGCGAGGACCGGGAACGGGCGCTTGAGTCGGGCATGAACGGACATTTGGGCAAACCCCTCGACCACGAAGAAATGCTCACCACCCTCAACGCCTACCTCTCGTAAT
>JAITEK010000003.1 GCA_031282085.1 Coriobacteriales bacterium | reverse complement strand
GATATTTTGCGGCTTCATGAGGTCATGCTGTCTTACACACCCGCTGTGGGTGGTGAATATAAGCAAAACGACAACGTCATCGTGGAAGTGGACTCGTCGGGGGAGCGGCACATTCGGTTTGCGCCCGTACCCGCCCACGAGACCGCATTTGCAATGGAGCAGATGGTGCTCGCGTTCATGGAGGCAAGAAGCTCATACCGCGTTAATCAGCTCCTGCTCATCCCGTGTTTTATCCTTGACTTCCTGTGCATACACCCGTTTGCAGACGGCAACGGTAGGACGTCGCGGCTGCTCTCTTTGCTCCTGCTCTACAAGAACGGGTTCGACGCGGGAAGCTACATTTCATTTGAGGAGCAGATCAATAAGGGCAAAGGGGACTATTATGAAGCCCTGCGCCGCTCTTCTGTAGGATGGCATGAGGGCGAGGGCGACTACTTTCCGTTTGTTGAGAACTTTGTTACTACTTTGCTGTACTGTTACAAGGAGTTGGATAAGCGTTTTGCCGTGGTCAACGCCAAGAAGGTAAACAAGCAAAAGCGCATAGAAGCGACGGTGCTCAACAGCCTGTTGCCGATCTCAAAGCGGGAAATCTGTTATGTTCTGCCTGATGTCAGCCCAACGACCATAGAAGCTGTTCTCGCTACCATGGTTAAGGCAGGTCTGGTAGAAAAAGTCGGGGCAGGAAAGAACACAAAATACCTTGGGACAGGGGGACGGTTCCTTGAGTAGACAGGGGAGTAGACAGGGGACGGTTCCGTGTCTACTGAAAGAATCTTATGAACAGAAAGCAACGTCCAGTAGACAAGGAACCGTCCCCTGTCTACTCAAGTCCTGTGGGACAGTTGCCCCCCCGTCCCCCTTCTGTCTCACCCCTGTGATCCGTAACTGTGAAAGCGGTGAAAAGCACACCAGAAGATTTACGGCTTTGACGTGGTTCTCAAAGAGTGTTACGATTGAAGAAGTTGTAACACTAGCAAGGCTACGGGAGGATTACCTATGAAGAAAAGCAGTAAGGGGAACGCCTTTGACGCGCTGTCGCGCAGGACGTTTGCAAAGGTTGCGGGCGTGGGGGCCTTGGGCGCGGCGATGGCGCCGTTTGTCGCCGCGTGCCAGAAGGCGCAGGATGACACGGCCGGCGTCGGTGGGTCCAACGGGCGCGGCGAGGACAATTCGCAGGTCATCATCGCGATGGGCACGGGCAACGAGCCAGCGGCCGGCTTTGACCCCTTCTTCGGCTGGGCGGCAAGCGAGCACAGTCACGAGCCGCTCATCCAGAGCACACTCATCACCACAACAGTTGGCATGGATTTTGAGGACGACCTCGCGACCGGCTACGAAGTCTCCGAGGACGGCCTGCTGTGGACCCTCACCATCCGCGACGACGTAAAGTTCACCGACGGCGAGCCGCTCACCGCCAAAGACGTGGCCTACACGCTCAACGGCATCAAGGCATCTGAGGGCGCCGAGGCCGACCTCAGCATGATACGCGAGGTCACGGCCCCCAGCGACACCACGGTTGAGATACACATGGAGCGCCCCTACAACGCGCTGCTCTACACACTGGCGGTCATCGGCATCGTGCCTGAGCACGCGCACGGCAGCGACTACGGCGAGCACCCCATCGGCAGCGGCCGCTACGTGCTTGAGCAGTGGGACAAGGGGCAACAGGTCATCTTCGCCGCTAATCCCGACTATTACGGCAGGGCGCCGGAAATGCAGCGCGTCATCGTTGTGTTCATGGAGGAAGACGCTGCGCTGGCCGCCGCGCGCTCCGGACAGGTGGACATGGCGGCCACCTCGGCTGTCTACAGCGGCCAGGCGATTGAGGGTTTTGAGATACTGGCCTGCAAGTCGGTGGACAGCCGCGGCATCTCGCTGCCCACGCTGCCACCCGGCGGCACCACGGGCGAGGGTGACGAGCAGGCGCCCACCGGAAACGCTGTGACCAGCGACATCGCCATCCGACGCGCGCTCAACTACGCCGTCGACCGTGACCTGCTGGTGCAAAACGTCCTCAACGGCTACGGCACGGTGGCCTTCAGCGTCTCGGACGGCATGCCGTGGTCGTCGGCAGACATGCAGGTGGCAACCAGCGTAAACGAGGCCCGGCGCATCCTTGAGGACGGTGGCTGGGCTGCCGGCGCCGATGGCATTGTGGAGAAGGACGGCGTTCGGGCGGCCTTTGAGCTGTGCTACCCCGCCAACGACAGCGTGCGTCAGTCGCTCGCCAACGAGTTCGCCAACCAGGTGCGCGAGGCCGGCATCGGGATCACGCCCGTGGGCCTGGGTTGGGACGAGATATACCCCCGCGCCTATACCGACCCCATCCTGTGGGGCTGGGGCTCCAACTCGCCGGCGGAGCTCTACAGCCTCTACCATTCCAAAGGCAGCGGCAATTTCCCTCTGTACACCGACAGCATCATCGACGGTTACCTCGAGGAGGCGCTGGCAGCACCCACGATCATACGGAGTTTTGAGTTGTGGAAGAAGGCCCAATGGGACGGCAGGGTCGGCGTCGCACCACAGGGGGCGGCCACCTGGGTGTGGTTTGCCAACATCGATCACCTGTACTTTAAGCGCACCAACCTTGAGGTGGCCGCGCAAAAGCTGCACCCCCACGGCCACGGCTGGGCCGTAGCCAACAACGTCGACCAATGGCGCTGGAGGCGAGGAGCTTGACGCCCCTTCTTGTCATTCCCGGGTACGTTGCCGCCATTCCCGCGCTCTGCCCGGGAATCTTTGGCTACCCCAGTAGCCAACTCCACCCAAAGAGCGCGCAGCGCGACACACTCCCCCCCAAGGCGCGGTGAGGCATAACCCATGCTGCGTTTTATCGGCGGGCAACTCTTTAAGCTCATCATGCTCATGGTCGCCGTAAGCATGGTGAGCTTTGTGCTCGTCAGCCTCTCGCCCATCGACCCGGTGCAAATGAACGTGGGGCAGGTGGCCTACCTCAACATGAGCGAGGTAAAACGTGCACAACTGGCCGAGTATTGGGGCGTCAACACCCCCGTATGGGAACGCTACCTCCACTGGGCGCAAAGTGCGCTGCAAGGCGACCTGGGCATGTCGCTTCGCTACAACGCGCCGGTTACGCAGGTCATCGCCACACGCTTTGCCAACTCGGCGGCGCTCATGGCAACGGCCTGGCTGCTCAGCGGCGTGTTTGGTCTGTTGATGGGGATCGCGGCGGCCGTGCGTCGCGGCGGCTGGCTCGACCGCTTCATCAAAGGCTACAGCTTCCTGCTCGCGTCGGTGCCTACCTTCTGGCTGGCGTTGGTGTTCCTCATCGTGTTCTCCGTTTGGCTGGGGCTGTTCCCGCTCGGCTTCAGCGTGCCCATCGGCGTGTCGCCTGCCGACGTGACCATCGCGCAGTCGCTGCACCATCTGGTGCTGCCCGCGCTGACCCTGAGTGTTGTGGGCGTGGCCAACGTCGCCCTGCACACGCGCGAGAAGACCATCGACGTACTCCAGAGCGATTACGTGCGCTTTGCCCGCACACGTGGCGAGAGCACCGCCTCCATCATCTGGCGTCACGGTCTACGCAACCTCGCGTTGCCGGCGCTCACGCTGCAATTTGCGTCCATCAGTGAGATATTCGGCGGCTCTGTGCTTGTTGAGCAGGTCTTCTCCTACCCCGGGCTGGGACAAGCCGCAGTTACCGCTGGGCTCGGCGGCGACGCCGCGCTGCTCGTGGGCATTACGCTCATCAGCGCCGCGACGGTGTTTAGCGGCAACCTCATAGCGAACCTGCTCTACCGCGTCATCGACCCCCGCCTCCGCCCAACGCCGCGCGGCATGAGCGGCAGATTTTTGAGCAAAACGGCAGGTGCCGCGCATGAGTAACGTGAGAGAGACACGTGGAACAGGGGGACGGGGCAACTGTCCCGCCTTTGCCCCGACCCTGCCACCCGTGCCCACCCTCCACCTCCCCCGCGTCGCTCACCGCGGCAGCGGCAACCGCCGCCGCACCCTGGCGACTTTCATCATCGCCGTGCTGCTGCTTGTTGCCGTGGTGGCCGTGGGACGCCTGCTCGCGACCTCCAATCCGTTTGCGGCAGCCCCCACTACGGCCCCCGCCGCCCTCGCCACCGACTTCACCGCCAAGAACCTCCCGCCCAGCCTCAGTCACCCCTTCGGCACCGACTGGATGGGCCGCGACATGTTCGCCCGCACGCTCGCCGGGCTCGCTACCAGCGTGTTCGTCGGCCTGCTCGCCGCGGGCGCCTCGGCGGCACTCGCGCTCATCCTCGGCACTATCGCCGCCCTCGGCGGCCGCCGCGCCGACGCCGTCATCACCTGGCTCATCGACCTCATGCTCGGCATCCCCCACATCGTGCTGCTCATCCTCATCTCCTTCGCCATCGGCAAAGGTTTCTGGGGGGTCGCCATCGGCGTGGCGCTCACGCACTGGCCCAACCTGGCGCGCGTCATCCGCGCCGAGATCCTCCAATGCCGCGAGTCGGTCTTCATCGCCCAAGCCCGCCGCTTTGGCGCAAGCCCCCTGCGCATTGTGCGCGACCACGTATTCCCGCACGTATTCCCTCAGTTCCTCGTAGGGCTGGTGCTGCTCTTCCCTCATGCCATCCTGCACGAAGCCGCCATCACCTTCCTCGGCTTCGGCCTGCCGCCCGAGCAACCCGCCATCGGCATCATCCTCAGCGAATCCATGACCTACCTCAGCGCTGGCTACTGGTGGCTCGCGCTGTTCCCCGGCATCGCGCTCATCGCCACCGTGCTGCTGTTCGACCGCGCCGGCTCCAACCTCCGCCGCCTCATCGACCCCTACCGTTCCCAAGAATAGGAAATGTTGATGATGACGATGCTGTCGATAAACCCGGGCGCCAACCCCCCCAAACCCCAACCCCCCCAACCCCCAACCCCCCCGTCCCGTCATTCTGGGCTCGTCCCAGAATCTAACGGGGGACTGGGGCACAAAGACGGACGTAGCACACAACCCCTCCAGTCCCCCCAAACCCCAACCCCCCCGTCCCGTCATTCTGGGCTCGTCCCAGAATCTAACGGAAGACTGGGGCACAAAGACGGACGTAGCACACAACCACTCCAGTCCCCGCCCCCCCAGCCACATGAGCGCATCGACCACTCAGTCGAGCTGGCGCACCATCATCACGCTCACGCGCGCGATTCTCGTCACCTCGGCGGGCACCACCTCTTGCAGGTTGAGGATCTGAGCATCAGCTTCACGATGTACGACCCCGCCGAGCC
>JAITEK010000167.1 GCA_031282085.1 Coriobacteriales bacterium | reverse complement strand
AAGTCGGGCGTGCGATGATGGATCATCGGCCGCGCCTGAGCCAGCAACACTTCGCTTGGCACCGGGGTAGGACCGGGGGTCATAAGATACTTTTTTTGCATGGAGCCTCTCCTTGAATCTGCCATTATCCACTGTTATTACCATTCAGGGGCAAACTGGTAGTATACCGCGAAAGCCCCACCCTGTGCGCCAAAACTGCGGTGTCCGCAGCGATGTTCACGGTCGACGTTTGCGCTGTTTGCGCTGTTTGCAGGGTGCTCACAGAGCTGAGCCTGAATCTGGACTCAGGAACCAAGAAACCGTTAGGATTTGTCCCAAACTCGCAGGTTTCCCTTGAAACAGCCACAAAACTATTGAGATACTAAAAGCAAGCAGGTGAGATGCTCTCTCCCAGCCGCTGGTAAAAGGAGGTCTCCGTGGGTATTCTGGAAGCGTTTGTTGTGCCGCATCCGCCTATTCTTGTGCATGGCGTGGGGCACGGTGAGGGGCGCGGCGCGCAGGCGACGCTTGAGGCCTATCATACCGTGGCGCAACGAATCGCTGAGCTTGCACCTGAACTGCTCATCATCAGCACCTCGCATGGCGAGTTGTACCGCGACGCCTTGAGCATATCGACAGGTGCCAGCGCCTGGGGTGACTTTGCGCAGTTCCGCGACCCCGGCGATCGGCTGGAGGTCGCCCTCGACGAGGATTTCATCAGCGCACTTATCGCGGAGGCCGAGCATGAGGGTCTGCCCTTTGTCGCCACGCCCGAGCCCGGCAATCAGCTCGACCACGGCTGCATGGTGCCGCTGCACTTTATCACTCAACAGCTACACACGCCCTTTCGCGTGGCGCGCATCGGCATCTCCTTCCTCGATGAGCAGACCCATTACCGCATGGGTCAATGCGTCGCGCGCGCGGTTGAGACAACCGGCAGACGCGCGGTCTTTGTCGCAAGCGGCGACCTCTCGCATCGGCTCAAGGAGGACGGGCCTTACGGGTTTAACCCAGCGGGGCCGCGCTTTGACCAGGCGGCTACGGTGGCGTTTTCAACGGGGGATCTTGGCGCGCTTCTGCACTTTGACGCGCGCCTGTGCGAGGACGCGGCGGAATGTGGGCTTAACTCCTTCATCATCATGGCAGGCGCGCTTGATGGTCACGCGGTCGAGCCGGAGCTGCTCTCCTACGAGGACCCTTGGGGCGTAGGCTACGGAGTGGCTCGCTTTGCGCCTTTGAGCCAAGGCGACGGGGCTGGGACAGAGGGCGACGGGGCTGGGACAGCCCCGTCGCCCTGTCCCTCGCTCCCCGTGCGGCTTGCTTTCGCCGCTCTCGACGATTGGCTGACCGGCGAAAGCACTCCCGGTGAGACAACGCCGCAGGTGGTAAGCCTGCTGACAACGCTCAGTGCCCAAGACCGTGAGGTACTTGAGGCCCTGCACTCCCGTTGCGCGGGCGTCTTTGTCTCGTTTCACAAGGGCAAGGACCTACGCGGGTGCATCGGCACCATCGTTGCCACCCGCGGGGACATTTTTGAGGAAATCTGTCACAACACCGTGAGCGCCGCCGCCCATGACCCGCGTTTTACCGCGATACGCGCTGGAGAGCGAGAGGAACTGAGTTGCAGCGTAGACGTTCTCGGCCCAGCCGAACCGGTTGATGACGTGGCTACCCTCGACGCCAAGCGCTACGGCGTCATCGTCTCCCGAGGCTTCCGCCGCGGCTTGCTCCTGCCCAATCTGGAGGGTGTTAACTCCCCTGCGGAGCAGATAGACATCGCGCTGCAGAAAGCGGGGATCGCGCCACACGAGCACTACAAACTCGAACGCTTTGAAGTGGTGCGCTACGAATGAGCACGGCGACTGACAAGACAGGGGGACGGGGCAACTGTCCCACCCGTCAACGCAACTCCGTCGAAGCAGCGATCCCACCAAGTGGGACACTTGCCCCGTCCCCCAACCCCCTCTCTCCGTCCCGTGCCGTTTGTCCCCTCTGCCCCCATGCCTGCACGCTGGCGGAGGGGCGCTTTGGCGTCTGCGGCGCACACGTCGCGCGGGATGGCGACGTTGTGGCAGACAGCTACGGCAAACTCACAGCACTTGCCCTCGACCCCATCGAGAAAAAGCCCCTTGCCCGCTTCCGCCCCGGCAGCATGATCCTCTCGGTCGGCTCCTACGGCTGCAACCTTGCCTGCCCTTTCTGCCAGAACAGTGACATCGCCCGGGCACGTGGCGGCAACGGTAGCGACGGTAGCGACACCGCCAACGGCAACCACCACGCCTCAGCGCTACGCTTCCACACCTACACGCCCCCGGAGTTGGTCGAGACCGCCCTGTCCCTCAAGAACCGCGGTAACATCGGCGTCGCCTACACCTACAACGAGCCGCTCATCAACTACGAGTTCGTCTCAGACACCGCGCAACTCGCGCACGAGGCGGGCCTGCTCAACGTCATCGTAACAAACGGCTATATCAACGAGGGGCCGCTTGCCGCGTTGCTCCCCCATCTCGACGCCGCGAACATCGACCTCAAGGGATTTACGCAGACCTTTTACGATCGTCTCAATGCCCCCGGCGGCCTGGCGACGGCAAAACGCTCCATCGAACTTGCCGCGCGCGCCATCCATGTGGAGGTCACCACGCTCATCATCCCCGGCCTCAACGACAGCGCCAACGAGATAGAGCGACTCGCCGCCTGGCTCGCCGACGTAAACCCGCAGATCCCCCTGCACCTCACGCGTTTTCACCCCGCCTACCGCATGCTCAACGTACCACCCACCTCGCGCGAAACCATCCACACCCTCATCCGCGTAGCCTCTCAACATCTCCAAACCGTCCTCCCCGGCAACATGTAGGGGCGCAACAGGAGCCGTCGGACTGCAAGAAAACCCAATAGCAAGGATAGGAAAAAGCACCGAAAAGTCTGCGGAAATCATTTGCGGTTGTTTCTTTGCTCTGTCGGTCTTGGTAAACTGGTTGTGGAGAGGGGCGGATTGTC
>JAITEK010000153.1 GCA_031282085.1 Coriobacteriales bacterium | reverse complement strand
CCGCGTGGCCCCCTGCGGCGGGTTGGTGGGGTGGATCTGGGGTTCGGTGCAGGTCTCCTTTTTCCGGGGGAATTTGGGAAAGGTCCCCCGTCCCCCTGTCCCCTTGTCCCGTCCCCCTGTCCCAGCTGCGAGCGGCGCAGCAAGGCTCGCACGCGTGCCAGCAGTTCAAGCGGGTTGAAGGGTTTGGTGACGTAATCGTCAGCGCCGATGTTGAGGCCGCATATCTTGTCGAGATCCTCCGACTTTGCGGAGAGCATGAGGATGGGGATGGGCGCGGGGTGCTCCTCGCGGATGCGCATCGTAGCGTGGATGCCGTCGAGGCCGGGCATCATCACATCCATGACGATAAGGTCAATCGGCTCGCGTCGCACGGCCTCAAGCGCCTGGAGTCCGTCGTGTGCGAGACGCACCCGGTAGCCCTCGCCGCGTAGGTATATCTCGATCGCCTCGGCAATCGCCACGTCATCGTCAACCACAAGGATAATCGGATCAGCCATAGTGGGACTATGATAAACGAAAACCAGAGGGAGGTCTTGCGGGGCGCCGCGCCGTTTGAGGCCTTGGCGGCCGCAAAGAGGTCAACGGTAAGTTATTCACAGGTTTTCTGTGTGTATGGCGGCGTGAGCGCTGCAAAGTGTCCAAATCGCTGGTACAATGATTCTAATAATCGAATCCTTTCCCTATACCGTCAGTTTACTTGGGGGCGATGATTTTTTGGAACTTCTGAGAAAATACCTCGCGCGTTTTGTCTACACGGACACTCTGCCGTTCGACGCGCGGGTACTGAACATGATCTGCCTCGTCGGCTTCTTCTCGGCGGTCATCTCGTTCTTCCTCCACGCCATCGAGCAATCCAATCTGTTCACTATGGGCATCAAGGTGGCCATGGTGGTCTCCATCGTCTTACTGATTGTCATCAGCAATCGGTTCAACCTTCATACGCAGGGTAAATGGGTAACCGTTACCGGCTTCTGCTTCATCTTCTTCCCCCTGATCTTCCTCCAGAACGGGGGTCTGCACAGCGGTATATCGGCTTATTTCGTTCTGTCCATGAGCGTCATATTCCTGCTGATGACGGGTAAGACGCGCATCGTCCTCCTCGCGCTGTTCATCATCACGACCTTCATCTGCTATTACGTGGACATGGTGCACCCGCAATACATCTACCCCCTCAGCGATCGCCAGCAGTACATAGACAGCGCGGGCGCTTATCTCATCACGGGATTCTTCATCGGCCCCGTCAGCGTCATGCTTCGCAAGCTCTATATGCTGGAAGAGAAGAAGGCCGACGCGGCAAGCAGCGCCAAAGGCGACTTCCTTGCGCAGATGAGCCACGAGATGCGCACGCCGATGAACGCCATCATCGGTACGGCCGCCATCTCGAAGTCGGCAACCGATCTGGAGGAGTACCGCTCCTACATGCTGAGGATAGAGGACGCCTCAAAGCATCTGCTGGGCGTCATAAACGACATCCTCGACATGTCGAAGATCGAGGCCGGCAAACTGGAGCTGCTGGAGGAGCCCTTTGTGTTTGGCGACATGGTGGCCTCCGTCGTCGGTATCCATCGGTTCCGCCTTGACGAGAAGCACCACCACCTCGAAGTGCACATAGACAAGCGCATTCCGCGCGTGTTCTACGGCGACCGGCAGCGGCTCGCGCAGATCATTGCCAATCTGCTGTCGAACGCGGTGAAGTTCACCCCGGATGAGGGCTCGATCACGATAAGCGCCACGCTGCTCGATAATTGGGAGGCGCCCGAGGACGAGAACATCGTTCCTGTTTCCGACGAGACCTGCATCATACTCATCGACATCACCGACACGGGCATCGGCATAAGCGAAGAGCAGCAATCGCGGCTGTTCCGCTCCTTTGAGCAGGCTAACAACTCAACGTCGCGCGAATACGGAGGCACCGGTCTGGGGCTGGCTATATCGCAGCGCATTGCGCGGGCGATGGGCGGCGACGTAACTGTTGAGTCGCGCCTGGGAGAAGGTTCGTGCTTCTCGGTGATAGTGCGGCTGCGGCCCGCTGCCGATGACGTGCTGCCCGTCTCCCATGAGTCCGACGAACAGAGGGCGCGCAAGGATATGACGGGGCTCTTTGCAAACCGGACCGCCCTTCTCGTCGACGACCTCAAAATCAACTGCGAGATCGCTGCGGCACTGCTGGAGCCAACCGGGTTGGATCTGATCTTCGCCTCCAATGGGCAGGAGGCCGTTGAGGCTTTTGCCGCCGAACCGGACGCCTTCGACCTGATCCTCATGGACATCCAGATGCCCGGTATGGACGGCTACGAGGCGACCAGACGCATCCGAAAGATGGACAATCCGCACGCCAGGCGGGTGCCGATCATCGCCATGACAGCCAACGTCTTCAAAGAGGACGTCGACAAAAGCCTTGAGAGCGGTATGGACGCCCACCTTGGAAAACCCCTCAACATCGATGAGGTGGTAAAGACCATCCAGGATGCCCTGGACAAGCAGGGTGGCTAAGTACCGGCGGCCGCCTGTTATCGCCATTCAGGAGAATAATCAATAAAACATAGCAAACTTATAAGTAATATAGTATTATAAGTTTTCATCAGTTAGAAGCCTGCCGGTAACACAAGGCGGGCACACTGACATAGTGGCGGCTACTCAAGAGTGGCCGCTTGGGGATTTGAGGGAGTGGAGAGTGCATGTCGCATCTGGTGGCGATAACAACGCGGGACGGGAAGGTCGTGCAGGAGCATTTTGGGCATGCGCGGCACTTCCACATCGTTGAGATAGAGGGCGATGGTTACCGCTATGTTGAGACACGCGAGGCCGACCCGCGCTGCAAGGGCGGCGGCGCAGACGAGACCTCGCATGACGCCGCGCGGTTTGACCCGGTTATCGAGTTGCTGCGTGACTGTGAGGCGATAATCACCGCACAGATAGGCCCCGGTGCCGCCCAGCACGTCATCGGCAGCGGTATCCGTATCTTTGAGGGGCGCGGCCTGGTCTCAGACATCCTCGACGAGATCGTAAAAAGCAAGCTCTTGGAACAGGAGGCATGAGATGACCCTGCTGAAGGAAGTGACCCGCGAGACGGTGCACCGTCAGACGAGCCAGGCGAACGCGCGCGCGACGCTCTCTTGCTCGCTCGATAACCTCTCGGCGAAGCATCCCTGCTTTGCGCTGGGCAAACCGAACAACAAAGGGCGTATCCACCTGCCGGTATCACCGGGCTGCAACATCGCCTGCCGGTTCTGTGAGCGCTCCATCAACAGGAGTGAGCAGCGGCCGGGCGTTACGGCCGAGGTGCTCAAACCCGCCGAGGCGCTCGATGTTGTAGCTCAGGCGCTTGAGCTCTCGCCCGAGATCACCGTGGTGGGCATCGCCGGTCCGGGCGATACGCTGGCAACGCCGCTGGCCTTTAAGACCTTCCGGCTCGTGAAGGAGCACTTCCCCCAGATGATCCGCTGCATGAGCACCAACGGCCTGCTGCTGGCCGACAAGATAGACGAGCTGGTTGAGGTGGGAATCGATACGCTCACCGTTACGGTTAACGAGGTCGACCCAGTGCGCCTCGCGCAGATAAACGACCGCATCGTCTACCGCGGCAAGCTCCACACGGGGCTGGAGGCCGCCGAGATACTCATCGCTAACCAACTTGCCGGCATCCGTGCCGCAGCTGACAGGGGCGTGCTCATCAAGGTGAACACGGTGCTCATCCCGGGTATCAACAGCGAGCGGATTGGGGAGATAGCTCGCACCGTGAAGGAGGCGGGAGCGGGGCTATACAACATCATCCCGCTCATCCCCAACGCAAAGATGGCCGATATGCCCGCGCCGAACTGCAAGCAGATAGACGGCGCCCGCGCCGACGCCGAGAAGCACATCACGGTCTTTCGCCATTGCCAGCATTGCCGCGCCGACGCCATCGGCATCATCGG
>JAITEK010000142.1 GCA_031282085.1 Coriobacteriales bacterium | reverse complement strand
GTAAACTACCTCGACACCGCCTACGTCTACGAGGGCAGCGAGGCGACGTTGGCCAAGGCGCTGACCGGCGGCTACCGCGAGCGCATCCATCTGGCAAGCAAGAGCAACACCTGGGGCATCGAGAAGCATGCGGATTTTGAGCGCTACCTCGACGAGCAGCTCAAGCGGCTGGACACCGACTACCTCGACGTCTACCTGCTCCACAACCTCTACGACGCGAACTGGGAGCGCGTTGTGCGCTACGACGGCTTTGGCTTCCTCGACGACATGGTAAAGAAGGGCAAGATCCGCTACAAGGGTTTCTCCCTGCACAACACGCTCGACGCCTTTAAGGAGATCGTGGACTCCTTTGCCTGGGACATGACGCAGATACAGCTCAACATCCTCGACGAACACGTGCAGGCAGGTGTTGAGGGCCTGCATTACGCCGCCGAGCGCGAGTTGGCCGTGGTGGTGATGGAGCCGCTGCGCGGCGGCAGCATCGTCACCGACAGACCCGCCGAAATCGACACGCTCGTCGCCGCGCACCCCGAGAAGCGCTCGCTCGTGGACTGGTGCTTTCGCTGGCTGTACGACAAGCCCGAGGTCTCGCTTATCCTGAGCGGCACGTCGTCGCTTGAGCAACTCAAGGACAACCTCACCATTTTTGAGGACAGCCACTCCCATGTGCTTTCTGAGGACGACCGGACATTCATCGCCACCCTGCAGGCGTGTTACGAGAGGCAGAACAGCATCGGTTGCACCGCCTGTGGGTATTGTCTCCCCTGCCCCAGCGGCGTGGCGATACCCGAGATATTCCGGCTTTACAACAACAATGTGCTGACGGGGAATTCCTTTGTTGACAAGCTCGTCTACAGCGGCGGCTACCTGACCAAGGGACGCGGCGCCGACCAGTGCGTTGAATGCGGCAGCTGCGAGGAAGCCTGCCCCCAGTCGTTGCCGATAATCGAGTCACTCAAAGTCGCACACGAACACCTGCTCATGGACGTCGCCGGCTTCCGCAGGAAAAACGAATAGCTCGTGTGCCGCGCTGCGCGCTTTCTATGCGTCGTTCGCTGTCGCCCACGACTGGATTCTGGGACAAGCCCAGAATGACGGGAGGGGGAAGCGTGTGTCATCCCGTGTGTCATCCCGTACGTCATGCTGGCTTTATGCCAGCATCCAACCGGCGGCGGTAGCCGCCGGAACCGCAATGCGCCGCGGGACGGCGCAGCTGTCCTCGTGGCACGACTCGTGGAGCGGCTCAGGGGACGCTGTTATTTGTGGTACGGCTCGCCGGCTATGATGCGGAAGGCGCGGTAGAGTTGTTCGAGGAGGACTACGCGGGCAAGGTTGTGCGGCAGCGTTATCGCACCGAAGCTCAACAGCAGGTCGGCCTCTTGCTTGAGGGAATCCTCAACACCCCAGGAACCCCCGATGACAAAGCTCAGGCGCCGCGTGCCCGCATCTTGCAGGTCGCGGAGCAGCGTGGCGATGCCCTCGCTGGTAAGTTGCGTGCCCGCGCTGTCCAGCACGATGAGCTGCGAGCCGGGCGCGATGCGTTGGCGCAGGCCACTCGCCTCGGCGGCAAGCGCAAGCTCGCGTTCCGCGTTCGAGCGCGCGGCGCGGTCGGGCACCTCGTGCACCTCAAGTGTTGTGTAGCGGCTCAGGCGTTTGCGATACTCCGCGCAGGCGTCCACCCAAAACCCCTCCTTGAGCTTGCCGACAGCGATAACGTCGATACGCGAAGCGACTGCCACAGCCTATCCCCTTTCCTCGTCCTCATACAGGCGCGTCCGCGTCACCGAGCGCAGCTCCCAGCCGGCAAGGCCGTCAAGCGCCGTCGTTACCAGTGCCGCAGGACGGATGGCGCCCTGCTCGGCGGTGCGCAGCCATAGGGTGATGATGACGTGGTTGGCGCTGTCCCCAGCGACTTCGCGCAGCTCAAAAGCTCGTTCAACCGCTTGCGAAAGGTCGTAGGTCTTCTGCTTGTCCTTGCGTTTTATCACCAACAAGCCGCCCGCGATGACACGCTCCAGGCGCTCGGCGATCTCCGCGCGGCTGAGACCCCCATCGGCTGCCAACTCAAGCGCAAGTTCATAGACCGCATGCACATGGGTCGCCGGCAGACCCTTTACCCGCGGGTCAACATAGGAGGCCGCGCGTATCTCCAGCCCGTGCACTCCTGCCTGCTGCAACCGCTCACAGGCCAAAGCGGGCTCAAGATACTCCGTGAGCCACAGGTCAAAATACTCATCGAGGCCAACGGCTCCCACGGGCAAAGCCGGCCCCGGCACAAGGCGCAGGGACCTGTTCTGGGCGTTGCTGATGGCAAGGGGGAGTTGAGCGCGGCGCACGGTGCGCTCCAGGGTGCGCAGCAGCTCCAGATGCGAGAGGAAGCGCAGCCGGTCGCGCTTCTGGAAGTTGACGCGCAACCGGAACACGGTCTCATTCACGGCGCTCACCTCCACCGACCGCGTACGGCGCAGGCTCGCACGACCCAGTCGAGCATGACCCAACCGAGCACGACCCGGCCGCAGAAGTCGCCTCATCCGCCAACGCAGCCTCAAAACGCCGAAACTCCTCCGCAAGAAATTCTCGCGAGGCGCCGCTGTCGATATGCTCCCAGTACAGCGGCTCATCAGGGGCAAAACGGCGCTCAGCAAGCTCATCAATGCTCAAATCGCAGCTCGCGGCCGCCTCATCCCAATGCGCTTCGTCAAAACGCCCCCGCTCGGTCTCAAACAGGGCGCCACGCTGCCACGCCTGCTCTATCAGTGCCGCCGCTTCCCGCCCCGCCCGCGCAAGCGCCGCCTCAATGCGGGCACGGGCAGACGCGGGGTCATGCAAACGCAGGTTGACGCCCTTGGGGAGTTCCGCGCTTTTGAGCAGATGACGTCGCTGCTTGAGGGTCGCATGCGACGCCTGCCCCGCCCATTGCAAGGGCGTATGCGGACGCGGAACAAAGACCTCCGTGCGCACATCCATACGCAGGCCGCCCCGGTAAGACTCATCAACCGCCTCCCGTGCGGCAACAAAAGCCCGGCGCGCAAGCTCGGCAATGGCCTGCACATCCTCGTCACGCTCGCCCGGCAAGCCAACCAAAAAGCGCAGCTCACAGCAGCGCCACCCTACCGCATAGGCAGAACGCACCATCTCTATCAGCTCGTCGTCGGTAAGGGGGATGTTGAGGGCGCTTCGCAGCCGCACGCTGCCCGCCATCGGCGCAAAACTCAGCGGACCGCGCCTCTCACTCGTCGCAAGCTGCATCAGGGCAACGTCACGGACCGTATGACAACGCGAGGCCATGCTCAGCTTAACATCGGTATCCTGCAACAGATGGTTGAGGCGGCGGAGTATCTCCTCTGCCTGCGGGTGGTCCCCCGGCGCGGACGTGATGAGCGCAAGCTCGCCATACCCGGTCGCGGCGAGTCCGTGCGCGGCGGCGGCCACAACGGCGTCCGCGCGTCGTGTGCGAAGTTCGCGGTAGACCGCCCCCGTCTGGCAGGTGCGGCGCCGCCGGCCACAACCGCGCGACAGCTCCACTTTGAGGCAGTCGTCAACCACTTCGGCAAAGGGCACCACCGGCGCGGTTACGGGGGACAAGGCGTCGAGATCGTCCACTAGGCGCCGGGTGACGCGGGCGGGAGCCTCGGCGATGAGCGGCACGCGTGTCCTGTCCACGCGAGGCTCATAGAGCGCGGGGACGTAGACGCCCTCAACGCCAGCCAAGGCGCGCAGCACAGGCTCCATCGCGGGCTGCGTCACGGGCTCCGTCACGAACTCGCCCAGAGCCGTTCGGTGCGCCGCGATGAACTCGACTATCGCCGCCTCGGCCTCACCGATGATAAAGGCGTCAAAGAACGCCGTCAGCGGTTCGGGGTTGAGGGCAACCGGCCCTATGCCTACCACGAGTGGATGAGCGCCTCCACGTTCGGCGGCGCGCAGAGGCAGCCCCGCCAGGTCGAGGGCCTCAAGAACGTTCGTCACGGCCAGCACGTGCGGCAGCGCAACCACCACAAGGTTGCAGGAGGCGACAGGAGCGGTGCTTTCCAGCGTAAACAGCGGTAGTTCGCGCTCGCGCATGAGGGCTATCATGTCCACCCACGGCAAGAACGCTCGCTCGGCAACGCAGCCCTCCAGCGCGTTTATGATGTGGTAGAGGATGGCCATCGCATGGTCGGATTGGCCGTTCTCATAGACATCGGGGTAGAGCAGCGCCACGCGATAGACGCCGTCCGCGGCGGCATTGGGGAGGTTGCAGTTGCCGCCCGTCACGGCGTTGCGGTTGCCCGTCACGGCGTTACGCTCACAGCCGAGGTAGCGCGAGGGCTTCTCAACCAGAGGCAACAGCGGTTCGATCCGCTCCCAAAGGGATGGCGCGCGCATCAAGGGCTCGCCCTAAACCTTCTTGCCGTGGAGCACGGACGGCGTAAGGCTCTCCGCAACGAGCTTGAGCGTACCGCCCCTCTCAAAAAACTCCTGCGCCGCCTTGCCAATGGCAACCGTGGCCGTGTAGCCGACCCCGCCGCGCACCGCCCAGCCCAGCACGGGCACAAGCCCCACGAGCCTGCGGGCCAATGCGCGAAAGCCCAGCCCGCTCGCCAGCAGAAGGGCAAGCTGCGCAAGCCGCTCCCGGTCGAGGCCGGCGTCGTACACGCCCGCTATGAGCAAGAACAGTTTTATCTGGTTGAGCGTCAGCAGCGGCATGTCGGCTCCCGGCAAGAAGAACACAGCCGCTATCGCGGCGTTTTGCAGGGCGGTCTTCTGTATGGCGCTCGCGATAAAGGGACCACGCACAAAGCTGAGGGCGCGGGCCAGCGCAAAAGCCTCATCGGGAAGCCTGCGCACTATCCACTCCCCCAGCGCCTCAAACAGCCGCGCAAAACGCTCGTCCGCCTCGATTTCCTCGTCGGCGGCCACCAGGAACCGCGGGTCTATCTCATGGCCCTGCTCGCGCGTTATGCGCTCAAGCCGCGCGGGCGCGGCCGTCACCACAACGGCAAGAAGCTGCGAACCGAGCGCCTCGGACAGTATGCGCCCGGTCGCCACGGACGAATCCGCCAACAGCACCGTAAGAGCAGCCTCCTCATCCACCCACACCGGCTCGTCGGAATACGACATGATGTTGAGGGTGAAGCCCAGCTCGGCGGCCGCGCCCTGGGGACGGAATGCCTCCTTGGCATAGGCGAGCAGCGCGGGCGTAAGAGAGTCGTCCACGAACAGGTCGAGGCGCACCGGCGCGGCTCCCTGCTCCTGCGCAAGACCGATAGCTCCCAACAGCGCACCCGGAGAGACCGGCAGCGATAAACCCCCACGTTTACGTCCCAACATCATTGGTCACCTTCCTTAATCGTCCGTCGCACTACGTGTTCCTGGCATGGAGATGCGGGCTTGCGCCTGCAAAGATTCCTGCGCAAAGCGTGGGAATGACAAAACGGAGCGCGACACGCTTTTCATCGCCTCTGCCCCTTCTTCTTGGGACGGTGAGCCCAGATCGACAGGAGCAGGCCCAGCGCCATGAAGTTCGTGAGCATAAAAGACGAGCCGTAACTCACAAAGGGCAGCGGGATGCCGGTAATCGGCATAAGACCGCAGGTCATGCCGATGTTCTCTAATATCTGGAATATCCACATGCCGATGCAGCCCATAGCTATCAGGGTGCCAAAGGGGTCGTCGGCCTTCGCGGCGATCCAAAAAGCCGTCGCGATGAGCGCCGCGTACAGTCCGAGCAGAGCGGCGCAACCCACAAAACCCAACTCCTCGGCCAGAACGCAGAAGATAAAGTCCGTCGGAGCCTCCGGCAGAAAACCGAGGGTAGACTGAGTTGCCTGGTACAGACCCTTGCCGAACAACCCACCAGAACCGATGGCGATCTTCGCCTGTTTGAGGTTGTACCCAGCCCCCGTGGGGTCGCGGTCCTCGTCGAGAAAGACGAGCAGGCGGTCCTTCTGGTAGTCCTTGAGCAGCACATCCTTGCCGAAGAAGTCGTCGAGGAGGGGGTCGATGAACAGGATAAGACCCACGGCGACGACGATACCGGCAAGCGTAAGCGCGAGCCACTTCCAGTTAGCACCGCCCGTAAACAGGATGACGATGCCGATAGCAAAGAGAACCAGGCCCGTGCCCAGGTCGGGCTGCAGCATGATGCACAGCAGCAACGCCATGAGTATGCCCAGGCATTTGAGGTAATCCTTACCAGAGTCGAGTTTGCCGCGGTATTTGGATACGAGTGCCGCCATCACCACGATAGTCACGATTTTGGCGAACTCACCTGGCTGTATCTGCTGGTTGAATATCGTGACCCAACTGCGCGCTCCGTTGACCGTCGTACCGATGAAAGGCATCAGCGGCGAGAGGAGAAGGAGGAAGTCAACAACAAGCAGGGCCACGGCAAGCACCGTGAGGCGATGGTAGTCGATGCGCCACAGCACCACCATCAAAACAAGCCCAATGCCAACGCCAAGCAACTGACGCGAGAACGAGAAATTGCTGCTCGAGAGAGTGGCGCTGTGCACGATGAGCAGGCCGTAGCCAACGAGCGCAGCCACCACCATGAGCAACGGCAGGTTCACGGCCGCAAAGGCACGCTTGATAAAGGCCCGCGTCGTATGCGGCCTGGCAAGGTCCTGGGGGTTCTCAACCTTGGGCTGTACCGGCATCTAGCGCTCCCTGCTTCCCTCGGTCACGATTATCTCACCTATGTCCACCCCGTAGAGGGCGGCCAGCGTGTGCTGCACGCCGAGCACCGCTGCCGAGGATCCGTCGCCCGCCTGTTCGACCACACAGGCGACGCAGTACTTTGGCTCACTGGCCGGGGCAAAGGCCACGAACCAGGAGAAATCGGCCTTGGCGGAGGCAACCTCTGCGGTCCCGGATTTGCCGGCCGCCTGCACGGGCAGCTCGTTGAACTTACCCCCCATGCGGCTGATGACCCGCCGCAGCCCATCTTCGATGCGGCCGAGGTACGCCTCGTTCATCGTCGGCTGCACCGCGCTCTCCTCCGGTTTGCTGGCGACCACCACCTCACCCTTATCGCTGAGCACCTGGTGGAAGATATGCGGCTTGAGTGCCTTGCGGCGCGCGATGGCCGCGTAGCCGTTCGCTATCTGCAGCGGCGTGACGAGGATGTCGCCCTGGCCGATAATCATATTGACCATATCCCCTCCCTGCCATTGGGCAGGTTCCGGCGTCTCCGAGAACATCTCCTTCTTCCAGGCGGCGGTGGGGACGCGTCCCTCCATCTCGCCCGGTAGGTCAACGCCGGTTGCCGAGCCAAAGCCCCAGGTCTTGAGGAAGTCCTGCAACTCGTCGACCCGCTCCTCATCGGCGCCCTTGTTCCAACGCTCGAAGAAGGCGGCGGCGACGTTGTAGAAGAAGATGTCGCAGCTCTGGTTGATGGCCTCCTCAAGACCGAGGTAGCCGTGCCCGCTGGGGTATATCCAGCACCGCTGCGCCCATTCTATGCCGTAGTCCTCCCAGGAACCTGTGCAGTTGAAGTGCGTATCGCCCGAGATGATGCCGTACTCCAATCCTGCAAGCCCCGTAAACGCCTTAAAGGTCGAGGCGGCGGGATACAGGCCCGAGATAACGCGGTTCGTCAGCGGAAAACCGGAGCCTTCCCGATTCAGCTCCTCCCACAGTTCGTCGGAGATGCCGTTCGCAAGGCGCTCCGGCTCAAAGCTGGGATAGCTCGACGAGGCGAGGATGCCCCCGTCCTCTATGTCAAGACAGACGAGCGCACCGGCGTCCGCATACGTGAAGCCGCGCTGATGGGAGGACGTGATTACGTCCGCGATGATGCGGTCGGTGGCCTGCTGCAACTCGACATCGATGGTCAAACAGACGTCCGAGCCGCTGTGGGGCGGCGCCTCGTCGATCAGGGAAAGCGGGTTTCCCTGCACGTCAACGCGGTAGATGCGTGTGCCTCGCACGCCCTGTAGCACACTCTCAAAAGCGAATTCCGCGCCGCTCTTGCCGATAAAGTCATCCCCCTCGTAGGTGATGCCTCCCTTGGGCAGCAAATCGACGTCGGTAACCGGCCCGATATAGCCCAGGACATGGGCGGCAAGGCTGCCGTAGGGGTAGGTACGCACCGTCCGCTCGATGATCTCCACGCCGGAAAAGATCTGTTGGTGCTCCCGGATAAAGGCCACGGCGCTCATCGGCACGTCCGTGGCCACGATGCGGCTTGCCTGCGCCCCCAGGCTGTTGTCGAGCAGAGCGCGCCGCACGACGCCTTTGGGCATGCCGAGGACGAGCGCGAGGAGGTGGACGAGCACGGGGTCCTCCGCAATGCGCTTAGGTGCCGCCACGCACAGCGACGGACGGTTGCCCACCAGTTCCTTGCCGTTGCGGTCGAGGATGCGACCGCGGGGCGCGGGGGTGGAGACCTCCGAGGTCATGTTCTCCTCAGCCTGCTTTTGATAGGTACTGCTGGAGATCATCTGCAACGACCACAGCCGCATGGCCAGCGTTCCGAAGACCCCCGCTATCACGAGGCCAAAGGCGTACAGGCGGCCACGCCCCTGCATACGGCTTTTGCGTTCGGGCGCGTCGGGCTTGCGCACACCGTCTATGCCGACGCCCTCGGGCATGCTGTGCCACTCAAAATCCTTCTTGACGATCAGCCCCTTACGGCGGCGCGCCCGAACGACAAGCGCGACGACCAAGGCGGAGAACACCAGCACAAAGACCGCGGCCGCGATGAGCGCTATGAGTATGCGGGAATCCATCTCAGTCTAATTTGCCTCTGAGGAGGTCTGACTTGCCACGCCGTCGCTCCCCGGAACGCTGCATGAGCGGAAACACGATAAGGCCGAATAGCGCATCGTAGAGAGTGCCCGGAAGCACGCGCATGCCCAAAGAGAGGAGGAAGTCGGAGTCGTAGCCGATCACAGAGAGGAGCACCGCGTAGAACAGCTCGCCGAAGAACGCCGCTCCCAGCAAGAAGAAAGCCTGCACCTGCCAGCTCCCCGAGAACAGCTCCTTGTTGAGCGAGCTGACGCTGTAGCCCACGATGGCGAGCACAAAAGACAGGGCGCCGAGCGGCCCCTGCGTTGTGAGATCGAACAGCAACCCGAGGATAAAACCCGTCAGGGATGAACGGATGGTGTTGCTGAACATCGCGTTGAGGATGACGAAGCCCAGGATGAAATTCGGCACGACATCGAGGATGGCGATGTTCGGCGCGACGGTGACCTGGAGGATAAAGGTGAGAAGCGAACCCACCACGGTGAATGAGAGGCGTGTCCTGCGGGGTTCCCGTATCATCTGCCCGCCTCCGTACCGCCGTTGGCGCTGCTGGCGCCGTCAGTGCCGTCGCCCGCGGAGCTACCCTCCGCGCCGTTGCCCGCGCCTTCACTGCCAGAGGGCGCCGTGCCCTGCTCCACAGGGCTTATCTCCGCCTCATTACCGATGAGGACGAGCACCTCCTCATACGCCGACACGCGGGTCACTGGCTTAACGATGATGTAGTGGTACACACCCGAGGCCCCGGGCTCAACGGTCGCAACCTCACCGATAGGGATACCCTTGGGAAAGACGCCACCCGCGCCCGAGGTGATAACGATGTCCCCCGGTTCAACGGCAACCGTCAGCGGGATGAAGTCGAGACGCAAGACGCCGTCGACCGAGCCGGAAAGCACCCCTTCGGTGCGGCTCGACTGCAAAAAGGCCGAGACTCCGCTCGCCTCATCGATGATGAGACGCACCACCGAACTGTAGGGGCTTACGCTCTCTATCTGTCCTATCAGCCCGTTTGCGCTCATAACCGGCATGCCCACCGCTAAGCCGGCCAGGCTCCCTTTGTTGATGGTGATGGTACGGTTCCAGGAGTCGGTGCTCGTGCTGATGACGCGCGCGCCAACGGTCTCGAGGTTGTAGGCGTCCTTCAGCCCGAGCAGTTGCGAGAGCCGCTCGTTCTCCTGCCGGTATTCCTCCATGCGTATCACCTGGGACTCAAGCTCCTCGTTCTGCGCGCGCAGCGCGGCGACCGTCTCCTCGTCGGTTGTGACGTTCGTGAAGAAGGTGCCCAGCGCGCTTATGGGCGTCGTGATGACGGAACCGACGAGCCTCAGCGGCGTGACCGCTGTCTCGGCCACGGACTTCGCGCGGTGCAACGGGCCGTCTATCGGCTCCCGCGCCCACACCGTCAACAGCACGACGGAAAGCAGGCACAGCACAAAAAGCAGTATTCCCCCAGGGAGTTTGCGGGGCCTGTTGGGATTGAGCGCCATCGGGAAGGCGACCCCCTAACGCTGAGTGTAGGAGCGCTGCAGGGCGCGCGGGTTCTCAAGCGCCCGCGCACAGCCGACGACGACGTTGGTCATGGCCGTGTCGGACATCATCACTGGAACCTCAAGCTCGCGCGTGAGGAAGGAATCGAGCATCTTGAGTTGACCGCCGCCGCCCGTGAGCAGCACGCCGTTACGGATGATGTCGGCCGCAAGGTCGGGGTCGGTCTCGAGGAAGGTCTCTTTGATGGCGATGAGTATGTCCTGCAGAGGGCTTTTGATGCCCTCGCGCACATCTTCGGATTGGATGGTCTCGCTGCGCGGCAGGTTGGTCGTAAGGTCGCGCCCCGAGATCTCCATGTCCAGCTCGCCTGTGGCGATGGGCATGGCCGAGCCGATGGCTATCTTGATGTCCTCGGCGGTGCGCGTACCGATATTGAGCCCGTAGACCTCGCGGACATGGCGGGCAACAGCCTCGTCGAACTCGTTGCCAGCGATGCGCAGCGAGCGGAAGGTCACGATGCCGCCGAGCGAGATAACCGCAATCTCCGTGGTGCCGCCGCCGATGTCAACGACCATCGAGCCAGTCGGCTCCTCCACGGGCAGACCCGCCCCGATGGCGGCGGCCATAGGCTCCTCGATGAGGAAGGCCTGACGCGCGCCCGCCTGGATGGTCGCCTCAAAGACCGCGCGCTTCTCAACCGAGGTCACGCCGCAGGGTATGCAGATGACGATGCGCGGTTTGGGCTGCCATAGGCCGGTCTTGGGGCTGGCTTTGCGGATGAAATATGAGAGCATGGCCTCAGTGACGTCGTAGTCGGCGATAACGCCGTCGGCGAGGGGACGCTCAACCGAGATATTGCCGGGGTTGCGCCCGATCATCTCGCGCGCCTCCCTGCCAACGGAAAGCACACGATTCGCCTCGTTGTCGATAGCGACAACCGACGGCTCATTCAAGACGATACCTCTATCCGCTATCGCAACCAATGTGTTAGCTGTGCCAAGGTCGATGGCCATGTCATAGCTCCACTGGCTGAAGAGGTTATCGAAAAACGACATCGTCGCTCATTTCTCCTAAGAACTCGCTACGGCTACGGGCAAACAACGCTTTGCAGGCCGCAAGACGGCATGCCATACGCCCTCAATGTTCGGGGGAAGCACTGAGGGACTATTTTAGCACATCGGACACCCTGCTATGAAACCGTCATCATCAGGTGGGGAAGAATATTCCTATCTCGCGAGCCGCTGACTCCGGCGAGTCGGAGCCGTGGATGACGTTAGCGTCCATCACGAGCCCGAAATCCCCGCGGATGGTGCCGGGAGCAGCCTCTTTGGGGTTGGTCGCCCCCATGAGCTTGCGGGCGATGGCAACGGCGTCCGGCCCGCTGACGACCATCTTTACCACGGGGCCCGAGGTGATATACGCGATCAGGCCCTCATAGAAGGGCTTGCCCTCGTGCTCGGCGTAGTTCGCAGCGGCCTGCTCGGGTGTGACCTGGGCGAGCTCAAGGCGCTCGATCACCAGGCCGACGCGCTCAAAACGCGCTATGATCTCGCCGATATGCCTGTTGGCAACGGCATCGGGCTTGAGCATGAGATACGTTCTTTGTGACATGGTAGTCCTTTCCCTGTCCTGTTCGGTCTCTGACGAAGAACCCGTCAGTTGGTTGTCTCGGTTGAGGCGAATACCAGCTCGATACCACCTATCTTCCATCCGAGAAGGTCGCGCACGAGGTCGATGCGGTAGTGGAGCGGGGCGCTGTCGCTCCCCGAAAGCCGCACGTCAACCAGGACCTGGGACTCCCTCATATGGGCGTCCACGCCTCGGATGGTCACGTTGGATGACTTCGCCACGCCGTCGAGAAGGCGTGCGAGGGTCTTCTCGTCCTCCTCGGCGCCCACGACCCAGTAGCTTTTCACCACATCAATCGGTTCGTCGTCGGCATAGGCCTTGAAGAAGTCCGTGATGACCTTCTCCTGCGACGGTATGCCCACGCCCTGGGTATAAGCAACGATGCTGACGCCAAGCAGCACAACGAGAAGGGCCACGATGACCAAAAAGACCTTGAGCCCGGTGTGGCGCAGTTTGCGCTCCCGGCGCATCGCGCGCTTGCTGGAGGCGATGAGGTCGGCGTCGGTCGCCGTGAAGAAACCCGTATCCCCCGGATGGGGGACGTTGCCGCCACCGAAGTCCTGCTCCGCGTCGAGGTCGACGGCGTCGTAGGGGCCGATCTGGGAGGAAGAGAGCTGCGCCGTATGGTCGAGGCCGGCAAACGCGTCATCCTGCGTGGCCGCAACAACGGGCTCCGAGGCCGCCGGAGTGCTCTCAACAGCGAGCCCGAGTGCCCGGCGCGCCTTTTGGTAGTCCTGCGTGCCCTCCGCTGAGAGCGAGAACCGCTCCCGCGAGAGCAGCTCCTCAAAGGTATTGAACCCCTCCTGATAGCGCCCCGCAGCAACGTAGGCCTGCCCCAGGCGATCAAGCGTGGTGTTGAGCGTCTTGCCCGTAACGCGGAAGTCGAGGATGGCGAGGTACGCCTCCGCGGCGTCATGGGGCCGTCCCAAGGTCGAGAAGGTGGTGGCAAGGCTCATAAGCGCCTTGACGGGGTTGGGGTTGCTCTCGTCCAGAGCCGCGTCGCGATAGGCCGTACCCGCCTCGATATTCCGCTCGAGCTTTGTGTAGGCGTTGCCCAGGCCCATATAGGCGCGATAGGGCGTCGCGTAGCTGGCGTCCGAGAGGGCCTTGTTGAAGTAGGTGACGGCCTCGGTGTACTTGCCAATGCCGTTGAGGGTGGTCCCGAGATTCACATAGATGCTCGTCTTCTCGGAATAACCGTCGTCTTGGAGCGCCTTCTGATAACTGACGGCAGCCTCCCGGAAGTTACGCATCTTGATGAGGCAGTTGCCGATACGATGGTAAACCAGCCCGGCGTCACCGGGGCGAAACGTGCTCCAGTCCTCCTTCAGGCACTGGTAGTAGCCTTTGAGCGCCTGGGGATAGTCCGCCGCATTATACGCGGTTGTCGCCTGCTCGTAATATATGCTCTTCAATCTTGCGCCCTCCGCTCCCTTCAGTCACCGTTCTCTATCTCGATGGAGAGTATCTCGTCGCCCTTTGCCAACGCGTGTATCACGTCGATGGATGCCTGGTCGACCGGGTCGCCAAAGACCGTGTAATTGCCGTCGAGAAAGGCTTGGGGGCCGAGGCAGAAGTAGAACTGCGAGCCGGCCGAGTCGGGATGTTGGGAGCGCGCCATCGCGAGCGTTCCGTCGCGATGCTTGTTGTTGGGGTTAACCATCCACTCGCCCTTGATGCTGTAGCCGGGATTACCGGTGCCGGGAGGCGGATAACCGCCACCGGCGCGCACCTGTTCGGCGGTCAGGTCGCGGGTATGAGGGCAGCCGCCCTGGATGACGAAGTTCGGTTCATGGCGATGGAACTTGAGCCCGTTATAGAAGTCCTTGCGCGCCAACTCGACGAAGTTACCCACATGGATGGGGGCCTCCTTGCCAGCGAGCTTGACCTTGATGGTGCCCTTATTCGTCTCGATGACGGCGACCTCGTTGCCGTTCGGCTGATAAAGCGGCGTATAGATTCCCATAAAACCTCCCGATCGCTCAGCACTGTTGATGCTGATGGTGTACTGGTGCGCTGAATCCGCTGGTGCGTCCGTGGGTGGTCGCAAGCTCCCACCCGTTCTCGCTGAAAACGCAGTGCGTTTTCCGGGCGCTCGAACCCTTGCAGGATTCTTCGAATCCTGCAAAAGGTTTCGCTGAATCCGCTGGTGCCCCTTGCAGGATTCGAACCTGCGGCCTTCTGCTCCGGAGGCAGACGCTCTATCCCCTGAGCTAAAGGGGCGCACCTTGCGCCAAAATGGCACAGGAGGATTCTA
>JAITEK010000129.1 GCA_031282085.1 Coriobacteriales bacterium | reverse complement strand
ATTCGTGGTCGGGCTCTACGGCAACCTGGTTGGCAAAATACTGGCCGATGGTCAGCTCGCTGTGGAGTGGGTAGTCCGACGAGCCAGGGACGGGGGCGCCGGGCACAGCGGGCGCAGGCACAGCAGGCGCATACGGAGTCTGCGCGGCAGAGGTGTTATCAGACATGGCGATCACCTACGCCGGGGTATAGACGCAGGCGACAAAGCGCGCCGGCTGACTATCGTGCGCGCGGACCTGGTGCGGCACAATCGAGTCGTAGTAGATGCTGTCGCCGGGCTCAAGCACAAAGGTGTCCTTGCCGTACTCAATCTCAAGCGGGCCCTCAAGCGCGAACAGCCACTCCTCACCCTCATGGGCAGAGAGCTGATGCTCGGTTGCCTGCGACGGCTCGAGCGTGATAAAAAACGGCTCCATGTGACGCGCGGCTTTGCCCTCCGCGAGCGCATTGAACACAAGGCCGCCTGCGTCGCTGTGGGTCTCTAGCGCCTTGAGGCGCGTGCTTTGCGTGTAGTCTGTGGAGCGGACGAGTACGGGGCCGAGATTCTCGTCGTCATCAAGCAGGGTACCCAGGCGCACACCGAGCGCGCGCGTGATTTTGATGAGGGGCGTAAGCGACGGGACGATGTCGCCCGCTTCTATCCCCTTGATGGTCTCAACATCGGCGCCACAACGCTGCGCAAGGTCTTCGGGCGACAGCAGCAGAGCCTCCCTTAGTTCCGTTATCTTACGGCCGACACCAGTCTCGCTCATAACTATCACCTTCTTTTCTTGGACGGGCCTCTACGGGCCATTTCGGGTTGCCGCAGGCAAAAGGCGCAGATAGCACAGATGATTTTTCTCAGCGATCTCCCCTGCAGCACATAAGCGCATATTGTACTACAAAATGGGCGCGTGCGGAGAAGATGACCGACGAGCAGAATTGCAAGAGGGAGCCAGCTTCCGTCGAAGCCGACTCCCTCTTGGTAACCCCACCCTGTTGAGGAGCCCCCACCCTTTCCAACTTTCAGCCTATCGATTCGGCCGCTCGTTCACATCAACCGGCGCGGTAGAACTCCCTCAAAACCCCAATCTCATCCCAAAAGGCTGAGATACTCCGGCCTTTATCCAGCCACAAATCCCTTATAATCGGATAGCATAGGATAGGTAAGGGGAATCCAATGAGTTTTGCTATTTCCCACACTCGAACTTTGGGAGTTTACTTATGGGAATCGCCCCTGTGCGCCAGACGAGACGACGCTTCGACAAACCGCTTTCCGCGCTCCTGTCAAAACCCCTTTTGTTTGCTTCCCTCATTCTGTTCCGGCTTTGGGGATTCATCGTTTTTCAGGAGGCGCTTCTTGAGCCCTTCCTCTCAGCGGGGGACGAGACGCCGAGCCAGGTCCCGGGCCAGGCGTTGGCGGCCGGCAGTCCCCCTGGTGGCTCTCTGGGCGATGGCCTGCTGAGCGGCGGCTTTTTGGGGAGCAATCTGCTCGGCAACAGCCCGGTTCCCTTCTGGGTGCTGCTCACAGGCGTTGCGGCGCTCATGTGCCTTCTTGCCGCCGTCTTCAACAATCAAAGCAAGCTCCTTTTCTCGCGACCCTGGTATCCCAGTCTCCTCACGGGCCTTGCCGTGCTGGGCTCGATCTGCCTGCTGGTTTGGACCGAGGCGCCCCGAAGCGACTGGACTCTCATCTGGCTTGTCTACGGCTGCGGCGTTGTCGCACTGGGGCTGGCCGCCACGGGGCTGCGGATAGAGCTGGGGCGTTACTTTGGCTATCTGGGTCTGCGGCAGACCATTTACCTGACCTTGGCGAGTCTTTCTGCCGCGCTTGTCCTCTTTATCGCCGCCTACCAGTTGCCTGCCATCGCGCTTTGGACGCTCACGCTGCTGCTGCTACCCGTCGCCTTGTACCTGCTCCGCATCGACATCCGGCGGCTCCCGCAGAGTCGCTTCTACCGCATCCTGCACGAGGAGAAGCTCAATGTGCCGGTCAAGTTCATCGTCACCTCGCTCGTGCAGGGCTTTACCTTCGGTGTGGCCTGCTGTTTGCTGCTCCTCTACCCCGCGTTCCCGCTCAGAGGCTTTCTCAGCTCGCTGGGGCTTTCCTTTGCCCTCATCTTCGCTCTCGCAAGCTTCATCCTGCTCCGCTTCGACTTCAATACGTTGGTGTACCAGGTCGGGTTTCCGCTGCTGGCCTGCGGCGCTCTTGTGGCCGGGCTCTTTGCGGAGTGGCTCGACATCGGCGCAATGTTGATAATCGCGGGCTTTTTCTACCTTGAGATCATCCTCTGGGCCCTGGGCGCCTACCTCATCGGCAACCAACAGAAACCGGCCGGATGGGTCATCCTGCTCCCGACCTTCGGCCTCATGGCCGGGCGTTTCCTCGGCGGGATACTGATTGTGCTGCTGGGGCACCGTGCGCTGCCGGGAGAGGGCAACGAGCCGCTGTGGATAATCGCCGCGTTTTGCATACTCGTGGCTGCGCTGTTCATGTCGAACAACGTCAACCTGCGTTACGGCTGGGGCTTCATCAAACAGGAGGATGCTGAGGAGTTCCAGGAGCGCATTGAGGCGTGCCGGCTCATAGCCGCCGATGCGGAACTGACGAACCGGGAGCTGGAGATACTCATCCTCGTCGCGCAGGGCGCCAGTCGCAAAGCCATCGCCGCCAGCCTGCACGTATCCCTGAGCACTGTGAAGACGCACCTCCTGAGTCTGTACCGCAAGCTCGGCCTCCACACCCGCGACGAGGTGCTGCGCCTCATAGCCGACACCGAGCAATCCTTCGGCGTCACCGAACCCGAGACCCTCGCCACCCTGGACAATCCCACAACCAGCTACCGAGACACAACCATCTGAGCAAGCAACTGAGACGGGGGACGGGGCAACTGTCCCGTCCCCTGTCTCATGCGAACGGGAGAATGGGAGGGACGCGGAGGCGCCAGAGATCGGGTAGGACCGGAGGGTCTATGAGGTAGAAGGCGGCGAGGCTGAGGTAGGTTATCAGGATAATCACAAAAATCAGGTTTGCCGTGTCCCGCGGGCATTGGAGTATGAGGCGTTCGATCACGGGGAAGACGTACCAGACCACGAGTGTTGCTATCAGGCCGAAAAGCAGGGCGTTTTGCAGGCATATCTGCCCCATGAAGTTGAAGGGCATATCGGAGTAGTCCCATTTGGTGAGGTGCCCGGTGGCGTCGGGGTGGTTGACGAGCAGGCCCATCACCAGCTCAAGCGCCGTGCAGACCACGGTGTTGGCCACGTAGCTCATCAGCAGCACAAGCCAGATGTTCTCCAGTTTGCGCGCCAGGAAGTCCTTGAGGGGGAACAACACCAGGATGCACAGCGTCATGCCCATGCCGTAGATATTAAAGGGCACGAGGAAGTCTTGCCACAGCGGGGACGTAGGGTCGTAGTAGCCGAGGAAGTAGCGGACGAACACGCCGTAGGCGCGCTCCATCCAGTGGCCCAGCACGGAGGAGACCATGAAGAACGATGCCACATCGCGCCAGAACGCAAGATTGAACAGGCGATAGAGCCGCTCATCCTCCCGCGCAAGCGCCCTGCCCTCGCGGACGTTAAAGGGCCTGGTGAGTTTTGTGCGGGCCTTGCGGGAGAAGAAGAAGTAGACGGCCGCGCTCAGGAACACCACCCGCGAAAACGCAATGGCAACGATGACGAGAGAGTTCGCGTCGAACAGGACGATGTCGCTGACGATCTCGACCACAAACATCAGCGGGCAATAGACGCACACGAAAGGGCGCGTCACCCGTTTGCGCCCCATGATGAGCCAGGCGACGACGCCCGCAAAGACGACATCGCACAACACGAGGTAATCGCTGAACTCGAATACGACTTTTTCGCGCGAGAAAAAGAGGAGCTGTACCAACCTGAGGGCGACAACAGAACCAAAATAGACCTGCCAAAACCGCAGGAAACCGAGCTTGTGAGAATGAGGCATACGCAAACAAAAGATGTCAGAAGCTGAACGATACTGCTTTCATTTTACGCATTTTTGCGCGGGTTCTCAAGTTCGCGCGCTACGCGTCTCCGGAGGACAATCGTGTGTCGCGCTTCGCGCTCTTAGTGTGGAGATGCGAGCTTACGCCCGCAAAGATTCCCCGCGCAGGGTGCGGGAATGACAAAAGAGAGCGGTAGGGTGGCAAGAGGGGAGGTGGCCGGTGACTCGTTATGCCGTTATGCCCGGGTATTGCCATTGGATTTGTTTGGTCCAGAGGCTTATCGCCTGTTCGGGGCAGTTGCTGGCACAGCGGTAGCATTGCGTGCAGCGGCCCTGCTGCTCTGCGCGGCCTTCCTTGAGCGCAAGGTTGCGGGTGGGGCAACTGCGGATGCAAAGGCCGCAGCCGGTGCAGTTTGCGCTCACGTGCAAGCCGGCAAAGTCGCGGCTCATCTTGCCACCGTAGAACATCCGTTGCCGCAAAAAAGCCTTGAGGCGGTCGCTCTCCTGTCCGTCGTGGACGCTGCTACCCGCAAGGATGCGCCGTGCGCACTCATCGAGCTTTACCTCCGCCTGCTCCTTGAACCGCCGCATGGTCTCATCATCGGTGCGTTTTATGTACTTCATGTCGCAGATGACCATCGGCATCTGGACGCTGATGTTGCTGTTCAACTCAAAGGGGATGTTGAGTTTTTGCAGGAGCCGGCCAATCTGGAGGTCGGCGTCGAAGAAGAAATTGGCATAGGTGACCAGCGTGATGAGGGTCTTGTCGCGAAACCACTCGCGGTGCTCGGTGACGAAGTCGCTCACGATTTTGGGGAGCACGCACATATAGTTGGG
>JAITEK010000096.1 GCA_031282085.1 Coriobacteriales bacterium | reverse complement strand
TTCGCCCTCGTTGAGCGCTACGGCTTTCCCGCGAACAAAACCCTGTTCGCCGGCCTCGTGAACGGCAAGAACATCTGGCGCAACAACTACGAGCACACCCTGCAGGCGCTGGGCGCCTTGCGCGAGAAGGCCGCCAACGTGGCCCTCTCAACATCCTGCTCGCTGCTGCACGTCCCCTATACCGTTGTGGTTGAGGACGCATTGCCCGCCGATGCCCAGCGCCTGTTCGCGTTTGCCGAGGAGAAGCTCGGCGAGCTGGCCGAGATAGCCGCGCTTGCCAAGCTGGCTGAGAGCGGCGCGCATGCCGAGGAACCTGCCTACGTTGCCAACGTCGCGCTGCACAGCGAACTTGAGCGCGGGCTGGACCATGAGGTGCATCAGCGTGTTGAGGACCTCACCGACGCGGATTACACGCGTCTGCCCGTCCGTCCCGAGCGCGCCAAAACGCAGCGGGAGCGCCTGCAACTCCCGCTTCTGCCCACAACCACGATAGGCTCCTATCCGCAGACGGCCGCTGTGCGCAAGAACCGCGCAGACTTCCGCAGCGGGGCCATCACCGAGGAGCAGTACCAGGAGGCCCTGCGCGGCTTCTTTAAGGACTGTATCGAGTTGCAGGAGGAGATAGGCCTCGACGTGCTGGTGCACGGCGAGTTCGAGCGCAATGACATGGTGGAGTTCTTCGGCGAGAATCTCTCCGGCTTTTTGTTCACCAAGCTCGCCTGGGTTCAGTCCTACGGCACGCGCTGCGTAAAGCCGCCCATCATCTTTGCCGACGTCAAGCGTACCCGCCCCATAACCGTAGAGGTCTCCCGCTACGTGCAAAGCCTCACGAGCAAGCCCGTTAAAGGCATGCTGACGGGCCCCATCACGATAATGAACTGGTCCTTCCCTCGCGAGGACATCAGCGCTCGGGAGATAGCCACGCAGATAGCCCTTGCCATCCGCGACGAGGTGCTGGACCTTGAGGCGGCAGGCCTTAAGATCGTCCAGATCGACGAGGCCGCTCTACGCGAGAAGCTGCCGCTGCGTCGCTCCGACTGGCACAGCGAGTACCTCGACTGGGCGATACCGGTCTTCCGCCTCACACACAGCGGCGTGCGGCCCGAGACGCAGATACACACCCATATGTGCTACAGCGAGTTCCAGGACATCATCCACGAGATCGACGCGATGGACGCCGACGTTATATCCTTTGAGGCCAGCCGCTCATCGCTGGCAATCCTCGAGGCGATAGAGCGTAGCGGCTTTGAGACCGCCGTCGGCCCCGGCGTCTACGACATCCACTCGCCGCGCGTACCCTCCGAGCCAGAGATCGAGGAGGCTATACGCCAGATACTCACAACGGTCGCCCTTGAGAAGATGTGGGTCAACCCCGACTGCGGCCTCAAAACCCGCGGCAACGAAGAAACCATCCCCAGCCTCAAAAACCTCGTAGCCGCCGCCAAAGCCAACCGCCCGGCGTAAGAGGGTAGGGGCGATAGGCTCAAACAACACAGGGCGGGGCGTCACACCAAGGCGCCCCGCCCCTTTTGCTGCAAGTACCGCACTGTGGCGTTTGCGCGGCGACTAGAACCCTCTCGGGGTTGAGTCCTCGCCTGCTGCAAACGCGGGCTATAGCATAAAGGCTCCACGGGGGAGCCTTTTGTTGTTGTGATATGGAGCGGCAGACGGGACTCGAACCCGCAACAATCAGCTTGGAAGGCTGATGCTCTACCAATTGAACTACTGCCGCTTGCAAAAACCGCATATTCACGCGATAAAACGAACGTTAGCAACACTAAAGGAAAACGGGTTACAATTCAAGTTGTCATCAGTCGGACGAGGTTAGGAGGCAAGGGAACGCGAGGGTTTGCGGCTATATATGGTATAGTGATACGGCTTGTTTAGACAAATGGAGATGGTGGCCGAGTTGCCGGGATTTTGCGGAGAGAAATGCTCTTCCGCGTCGGAGGCGGCAAAGGCCAGGGGCGGCCCGTGCGCGCCCTCAGAGTCGAGAGGAACGATAGCAACCTTGGAAATCACGAGTAAGCGAAGCGACGCGGATGTAATCGAACTGACGGTTACCATTCCCGCTGATGAAGTGCAAAAGAGCATCAAAACCGCCTATAAGGAAGCGGGAAAGGTCCGTATCCCGGGATTTAGGCCGGGCAAGGCCCCGCGCCAGGTGTTGGAGAATCACTACGGCGGGAAGGAATACTTCCAGGCCAAGGCGACCGATGAGCTTGTCAACGAGAAACTTCCTTTGGCGATAGACGCCGAGGGGCATGTGCCGCTCGACAAGCCGAATGTCGAGGAGCTCGAGTTGGTTGAGGAGGGCAGCGATTACAGCTTTAAGGCGAGCTTCACGGTCCGCCCCATTCTCGAGGTCTCCTCCTTTGACCCGCTGCAGATCGAGTTGCCGAGCGAGGAAGCGACCCCCGAAGAGATCGAGCAGCAGCTCGATACCATGCTCGACTATTACGCCGATTTTGCGGAGGTCACCGACCGGCCCGTGGAGGCAGGCGACTTCCTTATCCTGCAGATTGAGTCTACCAATGGCGAGGAGCGTCTTGAGGGGCTTTCTGGTGAGGCTGTGCCCTACCAACTGGGCTCTGGCGGCTTGCCCGCGTCTTTTGACGAGCACCTGATCGGCGCGGCAATCGGCGAGACGCGCACCTTCGACTTCTCCCTTAACCCGGAGGCGGACGGGGAGGCGGCCGATGCCGGCGCAACGCACGTAGTTGCCACCGTCAAGGAGATAAAGACCCGGATAAAGCCCGAGCTGACAGACGCCTGGGTGAAGGAGAAGATCGAGTTCGAGAGCGTCGACGAGCTCAAAAGCCGCATCGCCGACAGCATCAAAGGCAGGAAGCAATCGGAGTTAGCCTCGCTCAAAGAGCAGCTCATCACCGAGGAGCTTGCCGCCCGCCTGGTGGGCGAACCGCCCGCCCTGCTGCTCGCTCAGACCGAACAGGGTATCTACCGCGACTTCTTCACATCGCTGCAACGGCGTAACCAGAACTTCGACGACTTTTTAGCGAACACCGGCCTTTCGCCCGACGCGTTTCGTGAGAATATCCATGAGCAGGCGGTGCTCTTTGCCTCGCAGGCGCTCGCTCTCGACGCGTTTGCCCGGCATCTGGCCCTTGAGGTCACCGAGGACGAGATCAGGCAGGAGTTCGTAGAGAGCGGGGTGGGCGACCCCGAGGCCTTGTACCAGGAATGGAAGGACAACGGGCGTATCTCCGAGCTGCGTGAGGGCATCCTCAGAATGAAGGCGACCCAACACATCAATGAGAACGTCGAGGTGCTCGCGCCGGGCACAAAGCCCGCCGCCGCCAAGACCAAAACCAAGTCCGAGGCCAAGCCCGCGGCCGCCAAAACCAAGAAGGCAAAGGCGACAGAGAAGGCGGAAAAGGAACCGGGCGGTAAGGAAACCGTAACAAAAAAAGCACCTAAAGCCAAGAAGGCAGATACTGAGGACTAAACGGGAGTGAAGGGAAGCACGGGAACCTCAGTCTCCCGGCGTCCACCTTTTGATTGGAGTTATGTATGAGTATTCAGCGGACACGTTCGGCATTGATTCCTTACGTTATCGAGCAGTCGCCTCGCGGTGAGCGCAGCTTTGACATCTATTCGCGCCTCCTCAACGACCGCATCGTCTTTTTGGGCGAGGCCGTAGATGACCATGTGGCCAACACCGTTGTGGCGCAGCTGCTCCACCTGGAGAGCGACGACCCCGAGAAGGACATCTCGCTGTATATCAACTCGCCGGGCGGCGTCATCACCGCCGGGCTGGCCATCTACGACACCATGCAGTTCATCAAGTGCGATGTCTCCACCATCTGTATCGGACAGGCGGCGTCGATGGCGGCCGTGTTGCTGGCCGCCGGCGCAAAGGGCAAGCGCTTTGCCCTGCCCAACTCGCGTGTCATGATCCATCAGCCAAGCGGTGGGGCGCAGGGTCAGCAGACCGATATCGAGATAGCCGCGCGTGAGATACTCTACGTGCGCGAACGCATCAACCAGATACTCGCTGACCACACCGGGCAGACCCTTGAGAAGATCCATGCGGATACCGAGCG
>JAITEK010000015.1 GCA_031282085.1 Coriobacteriales bacterium | reverse complement strand
GTGGCACAATCGTGTGTCGTGTGCGACTCACACCCCGCGCAGGCGGGCAATGAGGGCGTTGTCCCAGAGTTTGCGGGTGCGGCGGCGATGGTGAGCCCCATAGCCCGCAAGGTCACAGTCAAACCCGTTGCGCGCCAGGCGGGAGAGGTCGAGCATCCGAAACTCCACACAGCGGCTGCCATCAAAAACCGCGAAGGGGAACACCGGCATAACCTGAAGCGCGCTTACCCACGCGCATTCGCGCCCCGCTCTGTCGCGCCCTTTGGCAAAGTCGATGCGCACCAGTGCACCCAGGTACGTCGCAGTGCACATATCACGGCTCTGAAAGGACGCAAAATCACCCTGCGCATAGATGATAAGTCCGGTGCGCTCGGTGGCTCTGCCCTCGTCATCCTGCGCGGTGTAGCTATGCCACTCCCAGGGCTGCACGTTGTGGGGATGGTTGCCCACGATAACGTCCACCCCCAACTCGACAATGCGATGCGCGTTTGCGATGAGCGTGTGGTTGGGATACGCCTCAAACTCAAGCCCCCAATGGAGATAGGCAACGATAAGGTCTGCACCAGCCGCGCGCGCGGCACGCACCTGGGCCTCCAGGGGCTCCAAGTCGACGTCGGCAAGGTTGAGCCGCAGGTAGTTGACGAGGTAGTCGCGCTCAGGCGGCAGCGGCTTGTTGCTGAGTGAGAAGGTCCACGAGATGTGAGCCACCCGTATGCCGTTGAGCTCGGTGATGTGGGGCTGGTCACGCTCGGCTACCGAGCGCGCACCGCCCACGTACGCGCAGCCGAGATCATCAAGAAAATCCATGGTCTCGATAAGCCCATCAGGCCCTTGGTCCAGCGAGTGATTGTTCGCAATCGAGACAAAACCGAAGGGGTCGGGCAGCAGGCGCCGGATAAGATCGGCGCTATGGTTGAGATACAGCGGCTTAAGCCAGGTTTCGGGCGGCGTGCCGACGGCGGGACGCGAGGGAACTACGGGGCACTCAAGGTTAGCGTATCTGAGGTCGGTATCCGCGAAGAAGTCCGCTACGTCGTCGAGCAGATGCGTGGTGTCTGCCTCCGCGACAGCCCGGGTGGCGAGAAGGTCTCCCGCACAGGCGATGCGTGCGCGTGATTGGACGGTAAAACCATCGGGAACAGACGGCGGCTCAAAGCGCGGGTACCCCTCCCCCGCGTCGTCGGAAGTGGCCGCAAGCGGCGCAAATCGCTCCTCTATCCCCCACCCCGGCTCAGCCTGAGTGATGGGATGACAAAAACACTTGAAGCACCAGTACAGGGTTTCCCCTTTGCCCAAATGCTCCATCGTGCCCTCAATGGGCCAAGAGCGCTCGTAACGCCTGCGCACAAACGGATACGCAAGACGGAACCCCCGCTTTATGGTTTCATCGAGTATCATGCGATCGCCTCCAAGCGTTTGCTGCCCAAACCAAGCTCTGCGATAGCTCTCATTATAGTCACTCTGCGCTTGGGATAGTGCGCGACGGCAGCGGGGCACACAACTCTCCGGCGCGCAAATCTCAACGTGACAAAACGAAGGGTCTCTGCTACAATGTAGTAATGTTACTACATCAGTTTTCTGCCTTTGGCGGAGGCGGGGACACGGAACAGGGAGATGGTTCTCATGCTCGTGATGAGCGCACGGGAGTTCAACCAAAACACCAGCAAGGCAAAGCTCTTGGCCCGCGAGGAGCCAGTGTTCGTCACCAACCGCGGCAGCATCCAGTATGTGCTGCTCAACATCGACGAGTACCAGTCGCTCGCAAAACCTCCGCGCACGCTCGCGGATACTCTTGCAATGGACGAAAGTGAGTATTTTGAGTATGACTTCCCCCGTCTTGAGGGTGATTTCAGGGAGGTCGATTTTTGATGGTGGGGTACTTACTTGACACAAATGTCATAAGCGAATTGCGCAAACCTTTTTCGCGCCGCGACGCGCGAGTCGCCACTTGGGCTGAGCAACTGAGCGAGCAACAAGTCTATCTCGGAGTTATGACTGTAGCAGAAATTGAGCGTGGTTTACTTTTGTTGGAAAGGAAAGACCCCGTCCAAGCCCGCAGTTTGCGCGCGTGGTTTGAAACAGACATTCTTGGAGGCTACGCTGGACGGATACTTCCTCTGAGCCTTGCCGCTGCCCGTTACGCTGCTGCTCTGCAAGTGCCGAATCCGCAGTCGCTTGCTGACAGCCTGCTCGCCGCAACAGCGCTTGAGCACAACCTCACGCTGGCAACCCGCAACGTAAAGGACTTCCAAACCACCGGCGTCCGCCTCGTGAATCCCTGGGATTGAGACAGCGCCTGCTCAGACTATCTGTTTGTAGATGAAGAAGGCCACACCGGCAATCACGAGAACGGCAACGATGACAATCGCAGCGGTGATGATCCTTCGCACCGTGCGGCCCAACCCCGCAAAAAAGCCGCCGGTTGCCACGCTGGCAAGACCGCTGATCGCGCTCATCAACTGTTGGTCGGTCTCGGTAGTGTTGTCGCGTACGATGCGAGGCTGTTTGGCCTGTTGCTCCAAGAACTTCTCGGTCTCGGACTTCTGCGCGAGCTCGGGCACAATCCACTGGTTGCGACAATAAGCACAGGCGACTTCGCCCGTCTGCGTGTTAACAACCCGGTATTCACCCGAACCACATTGTGAGCAGGAAACCTCTATCGCCGCCATTGCCGCACTCTCCCCTACTTGAGTTTTGTGAGCTGGTTGCCCAAATCACCAGGCAGAAGCGAGCCTATCGAGCCGGTAACGGACTCAAGCGCATCGCCTTGTACCAGCGTTCCATTTACCTGTCCGCCGTTGGCGCCGGCGATTATCGACGAATGTTGCCCGGTGAGGCGCGTCGCGAAATTATCGTAACCTTGTAGGTTGCTCACCACAACCGGCGTTTCGCGCTCATGGTAATGTCGCTCGCCCCGGTTGCGATAACGAGCATAGGTTATCCCAAAGAACAGGGGGCCTGCCAAGAACAGCGCAAGACCAAAATAGAGCACGGGATTGTCGCTGTCCACAAACGCGAACAGCGGCGTTATCCCTCCCGCAATATCCACAAACAGCAAATCCATGCTCGCTCCTCCTAGCTCATCAACATGATGAGTATACCGATTGGCGCGGCAATCAACTCTATCACCGCCGCCACGGCAAACAGCCGCTTGACGTCCACCGGGACCGAACCCATCGTCTCGCCGGTGCGCGCGTTAACGGCAACGTAGTGTAAAAGCCGTTTGCCGCCGCCCTTAACCTCCAGATAGGAGTACAGCCACACCGGCAGGTAGGCCGCGCGCCACTGGGTACCGCGCAGGGAGGTTTCCTCACTCTCCCAACGGATGCCGGCGTCATAGCTTTGAGTCGAGTCGTTCGCCTGGAAGCGTGCGATGTCGCGTATCTGCGTGTCCACAAGGCCCTTCAGCTCGTCGATGTTCGTATCGCGGCGTTCCGAGGTAAAGCCTTTGAGGTAGTTGCCGTTGTAGGGAATCGCCTTCTCAACATCAAAGGGCATGATGGCGTTTATCACGTTATTCGTGTTGCTCCAGATGTCCACGTTGCGCTTCTCGGAGGACGCCTCCACCGTCAGCCCGTTAACGGCAAGGTCAAAGTCCCGCCCGACATCATAGATGTCGATATCGTAGTAGGTCCTCTTGTGATCTTTGCTGCCCCGTTGGTACCTGCGCGCCACATGCCCGGCTTGCCCCTTGAGGTTGCTGTGGGCGTTGGCGTCCACGACGAGATAGGGCAGGTAAACCCCGGTGATATTCGCGGTTGTGAACTCGCGCTTAAAGGTGCCGTTGGCAAAGAAGGTGCGCTTGCGGACAAAGTCCTCGATATGCGCGCGCGCCTGCTCCTTGCTCAACAGGAAGGGCAGGAGGATGTCCGGCACGGCGCCGTTGGGAATCTGGTGCTCGATGGATAGTATCTGGCGACACCAGTGGCAACGGGCCGTCATCGACTCGTTCGCATCAACAACGACCTCGGCGCCGCAGCCCTGGCACTTGATGGTGACCTGCGTGTTCTCCGGCTGCGTGATGTCGGCCGCGCCGCTGCCAACCGTCTCGCCTTCCAGCGTCTCCGCCTTTGGGGAATCGGCAGCCTTGGGCGGCTCAAACACAAAACGGCAATAGTTGCAGCGCAGCTTGCCTGTTCCCGGTTGGGTGGCGATGTCCGTTGAGCCACAGCGAGGGCATTTGTTGAGCCCGTCCGCTTTGCCGCTGCTGGTGTCCACGACCGTGGGCGCGGTCTGCGCGACCGCCCCAACCCGCTGGTTGGGGTTCGGCGGAGCAAGCGGAGTCGGTGGCACGGCTGTGGGAGCAGGGCGGGCCGGTGGCGGAAAGCCTGTTAGGTCGCTCATGACGATACCCTGACTGTCTGGTTGTTATAATCCGAGGACTTTTGCTTTTGCGGCGTCAAAATCCCCTTGGCTTATAACACCGGCGTCGAGCAGCCCTTTGAGCTTGATGAGCTTCTCATAGGGGTCCTCTGCCGCGGGCGCTGGCGCGGGCGCGGGCGCAGGCGCTGCCGCGGGCGCCGCCACAGGCGCTGCTGGAGCCGCAGCCACCTGCCCCCCAACAACGGGAGCCCCGACCGGTGGCGTATTCGGCTGCTGGAGCCCGGCCGCAGCGCCACCCACAGCGCCCAGACCCATGCCCATCATGCCGATGCCTACCGCACCGCCGCTGCTGGGGTTCGAGCCGGCGGCCTCCATGCCGCGTGCGACTGCCTGCTGCATAAAGGAGTTGCCACGTTGCCCCCCAAGCGCGTCGGCCCGCTGCACGTCAACCAACAGCGCCTTGGTATTCTCGTCATACTCGATGGCTTGCAACGCCACCGTGATGATCTCCAAACCGCGGTTGGTGCGCCACTGGTAACCGGTCTCAACTGCCTGCGAAAGCGACTGCGCAAAACCGACGCTGTCGCCCTGGATGGTGGTGATGCGCCGCCCTTTGCTCGGGTCGTTGGTGTAGTTGGAGAAAGCGGCGGAAAGCGACTGGACAACCTCGTTAAAGAGCTGCTCGGCCGCGTCATTGTTAAAGTCGGCAAAATCAAAGACGGACGCCTCCTGTGAGAGGTACTTTATGGGGACAAAGCCCTTCACAAACAGGATGGGGTCGGTGATCTTCAGCGTATACGTGCCCCGCGTGATCGCGCCGGCCTGGACGCCCAGGTACGCGTCGTCCCAATATATCTCGCTTTGAGTACCGAAGCGGTTGTTGGGAATTTCCTTGAGGTTGACGTAGAACACAAGCTGCTGGTCGCTGGGGACGCCACCGAACTTAAAGCGCTCCCATGAGTTCTTGATGACGCTCTCGATAAGCCCGCCGCCCGAGAAGAATGAGGAGGCGTGTACCGAGTCTGAGGAGTAGATATAGCCGCCCGGCTCCGCAACAAAGCCCGTGATGGCGCCGTTCTCAAAGGTAACGAGCGAGAAGCCCTCCGGCACGAGTATCTTTGAGCCATTGGTGATGATGTTCTCACTGCCGAGAACGTTTGCGCCACGGCCGGCATTGGTTGAGCGTTTTACTGCGGGAAACACACCTGCCGTTGCTGAGACTCCCGTGGGGACCGTGTAAAAATCTTCCCATTGATCGGCGAAGCTACCACCCAGTGCACCTTTGAATGCTTCGATGAAACCCATGGCTGTTTCCTTTCGATTCGACCTGATTCGGTAAGCCCCATTGTCGCACGCCTCGATTAGCGCGCCCCATCACCATAGCATTTAATCGCCCGAATCGGTAGAGTCGATAATTTAGCGTCACAAAAGGGCCACGAGGACGGCTGACGCCGTCCCGCAGTGTGTAGCAAGTCCGGGCGCTATCGCGCCCGGTTGGATGCTGGCATAAAGCCAGCATGACGAGCGATGGCATACGCGCGTACCCCTTGTCCGTCATTCTGGGTTTATCCCAGAATCCAGTCGCGAACGATAGTGAGCAACGCCTAGAGAGCGCGTAGCGCGACACACGAACAAGATACTCGTGCTCATTCGTCGTTTTCGTACCAGGGAGGCGCCTCGCCCAGCAGCACGGAAAGTGACTCACTGAGTGGGCGACGGTATCCTTGGTGGTTAAAGCTACCGCCGTCCTGGGGGAAGAGGTAGTTGATTACCGTAGCAGTCTCAAACTCGGGATGTGTGCCTACCCCGTATCGTTCAACCTCGTCACAGAATGCATCAAAATCGTCCGTCTCAACCAGCACAAACCCATACCCGATGTTCTCCTTGCCAAGCATCCTCTCATCAATGAGGGCAAAGGCTTGGGTGAGTTTTGCCTCCAACTCTGACGGGGTCGGCTGGGGTTCCGCGATAGCTATATCAACCATCATGGTTAAAACAGGGGTGGTATCACGGGAGAGATACTCGCGAAGGTCCACATCCACGTTCTCCTGGATTTCTGCTAATTCGGCATCGGTCTCGAAAAAAAGCAGCACCCCGCTTACGGCCTTGAGGTCAACCTCAAGCAAAGCGGTGTCGACGATCTCTTTCGCCTGTCGCTCCACAAGGGCAACGCGATACATATCCTCGTAACCACCACCACTTTTCTCAGATACCTTAAAGGTTACCTGTGGATCAGTGAGGCTATGAGCGTATACGGGGAAGCTCAGCACCGTGCCATCCTGTAGCGCCTCAGGGGCGCCATCAGGTATGATTACCTCGAACTCGCCGCCATATTTTTCTTCCAGATAGCTCTCGACTTTTGCCTTGTCCCCGATTGTCAGGCTGTCGCACCCGCTCATTCCCATCAGAACCGCCATCACTAAAAGCCCTGCCGAGCCCATTGCCGCTATCTTTTTCAGCATTTTTGCCTCCACCATATCAGTCCTCCTCGCACGCCCGATACTGCCCGTCGTTGCCGCCTGTGTCACGAGAACGGCTGCGCCGTTCCGCGATGCTTAGTACATCCGGTCGCTGCCGCGCCTGGTTGGATGCTGGCATAAAGCCAGCATGACGGGCAATGACATACGCGCGTACCCCTGCCCGTCATTCTGGGCTTGTCCCAGAATCCAGTCGCACGCGATAGCGAGCGACATATAGAGAGCGCGTAGCGCGACACACTGTCTCACGAGGACGGCTGACGCCGTCCCGCGGCGTGTAGTACATCCGGTCGCTATCGCTCCCGGTTGGATGCTGGCATAAAGCCAGCATGACGGGCGTCTTTGTGTGCCCGCGCGACACACGAACGGGCGGCTCCCCCCTACCCCTCAATGTCGTGCAGGGCGGCGGGTAGGGCGGTGATGCGGGGGATCTCATACTGGGCGCCGCCCTGGGTGAGGTCCTCGTGGGAGAACATTCCCCAGAGCGCACCGATGGCAGTGATGCCGGCGGCGCGGGCAGCCTGCATATCGTAGGGGCTATCCCCCACATAAACGCAGGAAGCGAGGGGAACGTCGAGCTGCTTTGTCGCAAACAGCAGGGGCGCGGGATCCGGCTTGTGCTTGGTGGTGTCCTCCGAGCCGACGATAAGCTGGAAGTAACCCTCAAGCCCAAAGCACTCCAGACCCTTCATGGCTGGTTCGTTGCGCTTGGATGTTACCACCGCAAGCTGCCTGCCCTCAGATTGCAGCTCCTCGAGCGTCTCGCGCGTTCCCTCAAAATAACGGATGAGCTCGTCGTGCACGCGGGCGTTGTGCTCGCGATACACCAGCATGAGCTCCTCCGCATGTTCTGGCGCCAGCTTGCGCATCTGGTAGATAAGCGGGATACCGATGTACGGGAGTATCAGTTCATCGGGCAGACGCTTGCCGAGGACCTTGCGCGTGGCATAGCGATATGACGAGAGGATGAGCTCCCTGGTGTCGAGAAGCGTGCCATCCAGGTCAAATAGTATCGTCTGCTTGGCATCCACCTTTACTCATCATCGCCAATCGCCTCGTCGGCGTCGGCAACGTCAACATCAACAACATCGGCATCGGCAACATCCACGCCGTCAATATCATCCATACCATCAACGTCGTCGTCGTCAAAGAGCGACTCCTGGCCCTCTATCTCGGCGCCGGCTGATGTGTCGGTCCCTGCGTCCACAACCTCGGGTAGCCGCTTCTTGGTGCCAGCGACGCGGGCAACAGCGCAAACGTGGTCGCTACCGCTCATATTCATCACCTTCACGCCTTGCGTGGCGCGGCCGAGCTGCGAGATGTCGTTGGACTTCACGCGGATGACAACGCCTTCCTCGGAGACAACCATAAGCTCCTGACCAGGCATAACAATCTTCATGCCGGCAAGTTGCCCCTTCTTCTCCGTCATGGAGATGGTGGTGATGCCCTGGCCGCCGCGATGATGCTCAGTATACTCGCCGATGGGTGTGCGCTTGCCAAAACCGTTCTC
>JAITEK010000164.1 GCA_031282085.1 Coriobacteriales bacterium | reverse complement strand
TGGGCCTACCACCATCATCTGTACAGCATAGCTACCTCCTTTGCTTGAGGTGCCTTCGTGGCACACGGGACGGGGCAACTGTCCCACATGAGGACAGGTTCTCGATGCGGCAGCAGCCTCACCAGGTGGGACAGTTGCCCCGTCCCCCTGTCCCCGTTGCCCTGTCCCAACCTTCGTTTGTCAGACGTCTAGTTCCATGTAGTGGTCGAACTCGTCGGTTATCTCTTTGGCGGGCGGGGCGGTGAGCAGGCTCACTATCACCATAACAACAAACCCGAGGATAAAGGCGGGCAGCAGCTCGTAGATACCCCATATCCCACCGAAGGGTTTGATGAGCTCATGCCATACAAACACCATCACGCCGCCGCTCACCATACCGGCAAGTGCGCCAGGCAGGTTCACGCGACGCCAGAACAGCGACAGCAATACCAGCGGCCCAAAGGTGGCGCCAAAACCCGCCCAGGCGTAGCTGACTACGCGGAAGATGGACGAGCTCTCGTCGGCGGCCACGATGATGCCAAAGATGAGGATGAGTGTCATCGTGATGCGGCTCACCCACATGATCTGCCGGTCGGTCGCGTCTTTCTTAAACAGGCCCTTAAACAGGTTTTGCGCGATGGCGGAAGAGGCGATGAGCATATAGGAATCCGCCGAGCTCATAGTCGCCGCAAAGATGCCCGAGAGCATGATGCCCGCGAGGAAGGCCGGCAGCAAGGTTGTGGCAAGCACGATAAACACGCTTTCTGCCGCGCCCGAGGTAAGCAACTCAGCCGGCATATAGGCGCGCCCGATAAGACCGATGGCTACCGCCGTAGCCAGCGAGATAACGCACCAGGTGGTGGCAATGCGACGCGAGGTCTTGATCTCATGAGACGAGCGGATTGCCATAAAGCGCAGCAGGACCTGCGGCATACCGAAGTAGCCCAAGCCCCATGCCATCGTGGAGAGGATGACGATAAAGCCGTAATCGCCGGGGCTGTCCCACAGCGGAGCACCTGCAGCGTCGAGCTGCTGCACCTTGAGGACGGAGCCGTCCGGCTGAATGACCGGCTGCACCAGCGGGGTAGCCGAGTGAATAAGCGACCCAAATCCCGGCACGCCCTGCATAAAACTCACCACATTCTCAAGCCCCGCCACCGCAACGAGAGAGCCGATGAGCACCACCACGAGCGCGATTACCATAACAATACCCTGCACAAAATCGCTCACGCTCTCCGCGAGAAAGCCGCCGATAAGCGTGTAGGCAAACACAATCAGCGCACCAACAATCATCATGCCGAAGTACGGCCAGCCAAAAAGCGTGTTGAGCAGCTTGCCGGTGGTCACAAAGCAGCTGCCCACGTAGATGGCAAAAAACACGAGGATGAACAGGGCCGCCACACTCATGAGGATACGCTTGGTGTCGTGAAAGCGGTTGGAGAAGTAGTCTGGCAGCGTGATGGCGTTGCCAGCAACCTGTGAGTATTTGCGCAGCCGTTTGGCAACGATGAGCCAGTTGAGGTAGGTACCGCAGGCCAAGCCGATGGCCGTCCATACCGCCTCGCTCGCACCTGTGAAGTACGCCACGCCCGGCAGACCCATGAGCAGCCAGCCGCTCATGTCGGAGGCTTCGGCGCTCATGGCGGCGACCCAGGGGCCGAGCTTGCGTCCGCCGAGATAGAACTCCTCCGTTGAGGACTGCGATCGCTTGGCATAGTAAAAACCGATGCCCAGGATGACCGCGATGTAGATGAACATCGCAAGCAGGATAAGGATGTCGCTCGTCTTCATGGTTGTACCCTCTCCCTCCAGAGAAGCAGGCTCGCAGGCGGCTTGCCGGCAGCTCGTCGGCGGCTCGTCAGTGGCTTGTGCCGCCCACATAACAAGGACTTTACAAACACCTTACAACAAGGTTTCGCTGCATTATACGTCAACTTGAGCTACTATTAGGCGAAGAACATTAGACTTCCAACCAACAGAAAGCCGATGATCGCATGACGACCGCATACCCAGCCATGAACGTGCAGCAGTTACGCGCCGAGTTTGACGCTCTCACCGAGAGGTACGAGGGGTTTAAGCGGCAGAACCTCGCACTCAACATGGCGCGCGGCAAGCCAGCTCCTGAGCAGCTCGACCTCTCCGCGCCTTTGCTTGAGGCGCTGCCCGCCGGCTCGTTGGCCCCCAGCGGACGCCCCCTCGACAGCGCCGGTGAGGACACGCGCAACTACGGCAAACTCCTCGGCATCCCCGAGGCCCGCGTGCTCATGGGCGCTCTGCTCGGTGTGCCTGCCTCAGCGGCCACCTCAGAGGTGCTGGTCGGCGGTAACTCATCCCTCACGTTGATGTACGACACCGTAGCGCGCGCGGTGCTATTCGGGGTGCGCGGCTTCAAACCGTGGAGCAGACTTCCGGGTGTGAAGTTCCTCTGCCCGGCGCCCGGCTACGACCGCCACTTCGCGATAACCGAGGGCTTCGGCATCAAGAACATCGAGGTACCGATGACGCCGAGCGGCCCCGATATGGACATCGTGGAGCGCCACGTGCAGACCGACCCTTCGGTCAAGGGCATCTGGTGCGTGCCGAAATACTCCAATCCCCAGGGCGTCACCTACAGCGACGAGACTGTGCGACGCTTTGCAGCGCTCAGGCCGGCGGCAGGCGACTTCCGCATATTCTGGGATAACGCCTACGCGGTGCACGACCTTGAGGAGCCGGGCGACGAGCTGCTCGATCTCAGGAGCGCCTGCCTTGAGGCGGGCAACCCCGACCTCTACTATATGTTTGCCTCAACCTCCAAGATCACCTTTGCGGGCGGGGGGATAAGCGCGTTGGCGACCTCACCAGCCAATCTCACAGAGGCGGCCGGGCACCTTGAGCGGCAGAGCATCGGGCCGGACAAGGTCAACCAGCTGCGCCACGTCGCGTTTCTGCGCGACCTCGACGGCATACGCGAGCAGATGCGCCGCCACGCCGCCCTCATCGCCCCTAAATTCCGCGTGGTACTCAGCACACTGGAGCGCGAGTTGAACGGGTTGGGCATCGCGCGCTGGACGCAACCACGCGGCGGCTACTTCATCTCCTTCGACGGGCTGAGCGGCACGGCAAAACGCACCGCTGAGCTGGCGCGCGAGGCAGGCGTGGTGCTCACGGGTGCAGGGGCGACCTTCCCCTACGGCAGCGACCACCACGACACGAACATCCGCGTCGCGCCGACCTACCCCTCCCTTGAGGAGTTGGCAGTTGCCAGCGAGCTGTTCTGCGTCTGCGCACGCAAAGCCGCCCTGGAGAAGCTGCGCTAATGCTTTGCGGCTAACGCTTTGCGGCCTCAAGCCTGGTTAATTTCATCCACTTTCATCTACGGGTGCGTTTTTGTCTGCTATACTGTACGGCATCGGCGGGTACGACGCCCTTGCCGTGTAAAGGACGGAGGAAAACAGAATGAGTTACGAGGACTTGAAAGCACTCGATGAGTTGCGAAAAACGGGGGCCATAACCGAAGCTGAATACGAGCAGGAGAAGCAGAAGGTACTCAGCGGTACCGGCGCTCCACAATCCGCTCCGGCACCCGGAGCCGTTCCACCGCCGCCACCGCCAGGCTACCAGCAGGCGCCCGCGCCTTACGCGGCACAACCGACGGGCAACAAACCCCTGTTCGGAATGGCTGAGAACACCTATCTCATGCTTATGCACCTGTCATTGTTCCTGGGCTTCCTGCTTCCCGTCCTCGGACTGGCAGCGCCCATCATCCTGTGGGTCATCAATAAAGACACCAACCCGCGGGTCGACGCGACGGGCAAACGGATATTCAACTTCCTTATCTCGTTCGCTATCTATTCGTTTGTCGCCGGTCTCCTTATCATCATCCTGATAGGCGGCCTGCTTTTGCTGGCACTGGGAGTCGCCGCCCTCATATTCATCATCTTGGCCGCCGTCAAGGCCAACAATGGTGAGGATTGGGACTACCCGCTGACCATCAAGTTCTTCCACTAATACTACCCCCCGTACTAGCCCAAGGATTCCGTAGCCACTCCTCGGAATCCTTGGGTGCCCTTTTCTATCGGGGCATTCTCCCCAAAGCCCTCAAGCACGTGGCGCGCGTTAACCTATCCCCAACAGCTGCATAGCGAGCAAGATGGCGGACAATACCGCGACTACCGCGATAGTCAGGTAGCTCAAGGCGTTGGCGAGGCGCCGGTTGTGGTAGACGCCCATGACGCGGCGATTGTTGATGATGCGCACGAGGAATATGAGCAACACGGGCAGCAGGATGCCGTTGACGAACTGTGCGGTGAGCATGATGCCCATGAGATCGATATGCGGGATAAGCACCACAACGCAGCCCGCAACGATGATGAGCGTGAACAGCGTCTTGAAGGTGGGCGCCTCCGCCCAGCTGCGGTCGACGCCACGCTCCCAGCCGAAGGCCTCGCAGATGGCGTAGGCGGTGGTAAGCGGCAGCACGCAGGCCGCCAGAAACGACGCGCCGACAAAGCCCGCGCCGAACAGCTGCTTTGCGTAGGGCCCCACCAGGGGCGCCAGTGCGTTTGCGGCGCTCTCTGCGTCCGTTACCTCGATACCCTGCGAATAGAGCACCGTCCCCGTTGTGATGATGATAAACCACACCACGAGGCAGGCCACCACCGCGCCCGAGAACACGTCAACACGCTGCGCGACGAGTTCCTTTATGCTCGTGCCCTTCTCCACCACGTTGCCCTGGCCGAAGAATATCATCCACGGCGCGATGGTCGTACCGATAAGTGCGATGATAAGGGCGAAAAAACCCTTCTCAAAGATAAAATGCGGCACCACGGTGTTGCGCGCGACCTCGCCCCAGTCGGGTTTAGCGATGAACGCTGCGACCACGTAGGTGAGGAAGACAAGGCTTATCACCATGAATATCTTCTCGGTGCGCCGATATGAGCCGGCCATGATGAGCGCCCAGACCGCAAGCCCCGCGATGGGAACGCTGATGTAGCGGCTCACGCCGAACAGCTCCATGCCGGCTGCGATGCCGGCGAATTCGCTCAAGGTAGTGCCGAGGTTCGCGACGAGCAGGGCGAGCATGGCAAGGGCCGTCAGCCGTATGCCGAAGTTCTCGCGGATGAGTGCGGCAAAGCCCTTGCCCGTCTGCGCCCCCATGCGCGCGGCGCTCTCCTGCACCACCATGAGAAAGAGCATGGCAATGGGGATGGTCCACAACGCCGCATAGCCATAGGAGGCTCCCGCGACGGAGAAGGTCGAGATACCGCCCGCGTCGTTACCCGCAAGCTCTGCGATGATCCCCGGTCCCATAGCCGCAAGCAGAATCCAAAGCCTGCGTTTGGGCTTTTGCTGCGGACCAAGGTTGTCAGGGGAGGAGGCGCCTTGGGACAGGGGGGACGGGGCAACTGTCCCATTTTTCCCAAGAGACCCTTGAGGGGCTTGCGTGTCTGTCTCAAAATGGGACAGTTGCCCCGTCCCCCCTGTCCCAGCCTCGCGCGCAGCGCGCGACACGTCCTCACTCTGCGATAACCGACGAGCCATAACGCCAGCCCCTCTATCCCAGCGGCGAGGCGAACACGCCAGCAGTCACAAACAGAACCTGCAACCCTATCTGCACCACCAAGCCGAGTCCCATCGTCATCAGGGTAAGCGGGATGACCCCGAGCGGGCGGTCGCGGTCCAGACGACGGCGCGCGACAACGGTGACGAGCACGCTGGCCACGATGACCACAAAGCAGGCGATGATTGCAGGGACGAAGC